>NZ_JAKRMO010000027.1:0-48668 GCF_022346485.1 Brachybacterium sp. ACRRE
GGGGGGGGGGGCGGTCGCGGCAGCGGGTTTTGAGGAATGGTCAGGAGCGATGGCGCACTGCGGCGTCGCGGTGATCGCGGAGCATCGTGGCAGAGGACTGGGGCGATCCGTGGCCTCGGCAGCCGTAGGCCACGCGCTGGGCGAGTATGGAGTCGTGCAGTGGCGATCCCGGGACACCAACACCGCGTCCACGCGGCTCGGAGCACGATTGGGGTTCGCACTGCTCGGCACCCAGACCGCGTTCGACCTGCACCCCTGAGACGACTGTTCGAGGCGCTCGTCAACGCGATGGCAGATCGCGGAGCAGTTCGATTCCCGAAAGGTCGATGCGATGAGCACATCTTCCCCGCACCGAGGTGCTCTGGTCCTCATCTGTGCACCTCCCGGCACCGGTAAGTCCACGGTGCTGCCCCACCTGATCGAGCGTGGTCGTGGGATCGCGGTCGTGGCCGATATCGACGAAGTCCTCGAAGGCGGCTCCCTGCTGGGCGTGAAGATCGCCCATCCCTCTGCCGCACCGATCTGGCCCGCCTACGATCGGCTCTGGGACCGCATAGGCACTTTCGTCACTCGCGCCGGGTTCGACATGGTGCTCTTGACCCAGGTGCCCAGCGTGTTGCCATCGCCGGAGGTGGGAGCGGTCGTCGGTTGGGAAGTCGAGGACGATACCCGAGCTGCGCGCCTCCGAGGCCGGCAAGAATCCGAAGCGACCGTCGAGGATGCGCGGTTGGATGCGATAGCGCTGCGCGCCTTGCTGAAGCAGAGTTCGATAGTTCGAACGGGAGCGACCGAAGCGCCTGAGCAGTGTGCTGATGCGCTGTGGGCAGCCGTGGAGCCACTTCTGAACGGCGCCTAGATTTCGGAGGTGATGGCCCCCGTCGGTCTCGAATCAGTCATACGGGCTTCATGGCGTCCTAGCGCTGGGTGCGCCGACCGATACATGAGGGATCGTTCCTTCGTGGATCGAGGTACCGATCGCCTCCCCGGGCACAGTGAACCCCCACGCTCTTCCCCGCTCGTCTTCGTCGGCCGGTGGCTCGTGACTTCGATAGGCGCGGGGATGCCCGCACCGTCGCGACGCTCCGAGAGCGCCCATCGTCGACCGCTCTGACGGGTACTGACAGGGCGTCCCTGCCGAGGGGCCGCCCGCCTACGCTGGCAGGACGGTGCAGGATCCCGCCCCTGATCACGAGGGGATTCGCACCGGAACCCTCGACCGCACCGCATCCGGAGGAAGGCACGCCCGGTGACCACGACCGCTCCCGAGACGACCCCGCGTCACGCCCGCACGACCCTGGTCCTCGCGAGCGGGGCGTTCTTCCTCACCACTCTCGACATCCTCATCGTGAACATCGCCCTGAGCTCCATCGGACGAGAACTGGGCGGCGGGACCTCCGCGCTGCAGTGGGTGGTCGATGGATACACGCTGGTGTTCGCGTCCCTGCTGCTGTGCGCCGGGAACCTCTCGGACCGCATCGGGGCCCGGCGCGCGATGACGGCCGGGGTCATCCTCTTCGGGCTCACCTCCGTCCTCTGCACGCTCGCCCCCCTCCACGGGGCTGCTCATCGCGGCGCGGGCCGGTCAGGGCGCTGCCGCCGCACTGATCCTCCCCGCCTCGATGGCGCTGCTGCGCGAGGCCTTCCCGGATCCCGTGCCCCGCGCGCACGCCCTCGGGGTCTGGACCGCGGCGGGCGCGATCTCCGCCGCCGCGGGCCCGCTGCTCGGCGGGCTGCTCACGACCCTGGACTGGCGCCTGGTCTTCGCGATCAACATCCCGGTCTGCCTGGTCATGGCGATCCTGATGGGACGGGTGGCGCCGTCCCCGCGCCGCCCGGTGCCGTTCGACTGGGCGGGCCAGGTGCTCGTTCTCGCGGCGCTCGTGGCCCTCATCTTCGGTCTCATCGAGGGCGGCGCGCGCGGATTCGCCGATCCCGTCGTGCTCGGCGCACTCGGCCTCGCAGCGCTCGGGCTGGTCGCCTTCGTCCTCGTGCAGGCGCGGGTGCGCCACCCGATGATGCCGCTGGGACTCTTCCGCTCCGCCGGACTGAGGATCTCCCTGGTCGGCGGGTTCGCCTTCATCGGCTCCTGGTTCGGGACCGTCTTCGTCCTCAGCCTCTACCTCCAGCAGGAGCTCGGGATGACGCCGCTCGCGGCCGGGCTCGTCTTCCTCCCCTCCGCGCTGATCAGCCTGCTCGGGAACCTCGGCAGCGGGCCCGTCGTCGCCCGCTTCGGCCCGCGGTTCCCGGCCGTGCTGGGGCTCTCCTCGATCACCGTCGGCCTGGTGCTGCTGATCCCCGGCCTGCTCTCGCAGAGCCCGATGGTCCTGGGCCTGCTCATTCTGCTCGTGGGCGCCGGAGGCTCGATCGCCATGCCCCCGCTCACCGGTCTGGTGCTCAGCAGCGTCGAGGCCTCGCAGTCGGGCATCGCGAGCGCCGTGCTGAACACCTTCCGGCAGGTCGGCGGTGCCCTGGCGATCGCGATGATGGGCGCGCTCGCGTCCTCGTCGACCGGCTTCGTCGGTGGGGCCCAGATCGGCTTCGCGCTCGCCGCCGCCGTCGCCCTGGCAGCCGTGCTGTCGGCGCTGCGGATCGGCGCGACCGAGACCCCCATGGCCGCCTGAGATCGCGAAGGGCGGGGGATCCTCCGCTCCCGCGCCCCTGACATGATCGCGCTCACGTCCTAGAGTCGAGGGCATGAGCGCCCCCGGGAACACCGCCGATTCCGACCCCACCGCCGCCGATCCCACTGCCGCCGATCCCGCTGCCGCCGGCACCTCCGCCGCCGGCGCCACCGCCTCGCGACTGAAGCCCCGCAGTCACCAGGTCACCGACGGGCCCGACGCGATCGTCTCGCGCGGGATGCTGCGCGCCGTGGGCATGGGGGACGAGGACTGGGACAAGCCGCAGATCGGCGTCGCCAGCTCCTGGAACGAGATCACCCCGTGCAACCTCTCCCTGGACCGGCTGGCGGGCGCCGCGAAGGACGGCGTGCACGCCGCGGGCGGCTATCCCCTGCAGTTCGGCACCATCTCCGTCTCCGACGGCATCTCGATGGGCCACGAGGGGATGCACTTCTCCCTGGTCTCCCGTGACCTGATCGCCGACTCCGTCGAGACCGTGATGTCGGCCGAGCGGCTCGACGGCTCCGTCCTCCTCGCCGGCTGCGACAAGTCCCTGCCGGGCATGCTCATGGCCGCCGCCCGGCTCGACCTCGCCAGCGTGTTCGTCTACGCCGGGAGCATCATGCCCGGCCACGTGAACCTCTCCGACGGCACCTCGAAGGACGTCACCATCATCGACGGCTTCGAGGCCGCCGGCGCCCTCGCGCGCGGCCGCATGAGCCAGGCCGACGCCGACCAGATCGAGCGCCGCATCTGCCCCGGCGAGGGCGCCTGCGGCGGCTTCTACACCGCCAACACGATGTCGACCGTCGCCGAGGCGATGGGCATGTCGATCCCGGGCTCGGCGACCCCGCCGTCGGCCGATCGTCGACGCGACGCCGACGCGAGACGAGCCGGCGAGGCCGTCGTCGAGATGCTCCGCCAGGGCATCACCACGCGCGACATCATGACCAAGCCCGCCTTCGAGAACGCGATCGCGCTGGTCCAGGCCTTCGGCGGCTCGACCAACGCCGTGCTGCACCTGATGGCGATCGCCCACGAGGTCGACGTCGACCTGACGCTCGAGGACTTCGCCCGCATCGGCGCGAAGGTCCCTCACCTCGCGAACCTCAAGCCCTACGGCCAGTACGTCATGAACGACGTGGATCGCGTGGGCGGCATCCAGGTCGTCATGCGCTCCCTGCTCGAGGCGGGCCTGCTGGACGGCGACTGCCTCACCGTCACCGGCCGCACCGTGGCCGAGAACCTCGAGGCCCTCGATCCGCCGAAGCCCGACGGGGAGATCCTGCGGCCGGTGACCGACCCGATCGCGCCCACCGGCGGCATCACGATCCTCCACGGCTCCCTCGCCCCCGAGGGCGCGGTCGTGAAGTCCGCCGGCTTCGAGGGCGACGTCTTCGAGGGGACCGCGCGCGTCTTCGAGCGCGAGAAGCCCGCGCTGCAGGCCCTGCGCGACGGCACCATCACCCACGGCGACGTGGTCGTCATCCGCTACGAGGGCCCCAAGGGCGGCCCCGGCATGCGCGAGATGCTCGCGATCACCGCGGCGATCAAGGGCGCCGGGCTGGGGAAGGATGTCCTGCTCATGACCGACGGACGCTTCTCCGGCGGCACCACCGGCCTGTGCGTCGGGCACATCGCCCCGGAGGCCGTGGACGGCGGGCCGATCGCCTTCGTGCGCGACGGCGACCGGATCCGCCTCGAGGTCGCGACCGGGAAGCTGGACGTGCTGGTGGACCCCGAGGAGCTCGAGTCCCGCAAGGAGGGATGGGCGCCGCTGCCCCCGAAGTTCACCAAGGGCGTCCTGGCCAAGTATCAGAAGCTCGTGAAGTCCGCCTCGCGCGGTGCGATCCTGGGTGACTGAGGGCGCCGGCCCGGGCCTCGGCGACCCCGCCCGCGCCGCCTTCCCCGTCCGAGAACCGGAGGACCCCTGCCATGCGTGAAGTCGCCGACGGAGTGTTCTTCTCCTCCGGATGCGGATCGAACTGGATCCTGCTGCGCGAGGACGACGAGCTCACCCTCGTGGACGCCGGCTACCCCGGGGACGCTCCGCAGGTCGCCGACGACGTGCGCCGACTCGTCGGCAACCCCTCGAAGGTCCGCGCCGTGCTGGTCACCCACGCGCACGTCGACCACATCGGCACCCTGCCCGGCCTCCTGCGCCACTGGGACGTGCCGGTCCTCGCCCACGCCGACGAGATCCCGGCCCTGCACGGCGAGGTCCACGACCAGGCGGGCGCGCGCGACGTGCTCGCCAACCTCTCCGCCCCGCACATGGCGCGGTGGATCCTCACGGTGCTGCGTGCGGGAGGGATGTCCCACGTGGCCGTGCCGTCGGCCTCGCCGCTGCCCCTGGGTGGGCCCCTCGACCTCCCCGGGCGCCCCGAGCCCGTGCCCGCGCCCGGCCACAGCCTCGGTCACGCGGCATTCCTGCTGCGGGACGCCGGGATCCTCCTGACCGGCGACGCGCTGATCACCGGGCATCGGCTCTCCGTCGTCGACGGGCCCCAGATGCTCCCCGAGTTCTTCGCGCGCGATTCGCAGGCGGCGCTCGACGGGCTCGATGCCCTCGTCGACCTGCCGGCCGGTCTCATCCTCCCCGGGCACGGGGACCCGTGGCAGGGGAGCGTGCGCGAGGCCGTGGAGCGCGCCAGGGCCCGCAGCGCGGCGCAGACGTCCCGCTGAACAGGCTCGCCTCGCACTTCGCGCGCTCGCACGGGTCGGTAGGGTGCGCGCATGGACGCCCCGGACCCCGCCGCAGGACTGCGCATCCACCCCTGCGGTGAGGATGATGCGCGCGCACTCACCGCCCGCGAACCCGTGGGCAAGGACTACGCGTCCTCCGTCTTCGCCGCCCAGCAGCAGGGGATGTGCCTCTTCCTCGTCGCGTGGATCGGTGACGTCCCCGTCGGCTCGGGGGAGCTGGTGTGGAAGCAGGTGCCGGAGCTGCGGAACCTGCACGTCGACGCAGGGTTCCGCAGCAGAGGAGTCGGCTCCGCGCTGGTCGCGGCGGCGGAGGATGCCGCACGGCCGCAGGGCAGGATCGGTCTCGCGGTCGGTGTCGACAATCCGGATGCGCGCCGCCTGTACGAGCGACTCGGGTTCGCGGCGACGGGCGAATCGGAGACCTGCACCTACGAGTACGTCGACGACGACGGTGTGCGCCGCCGCGCCACGGAGACCTCGCAGAGACTCGAGAAGGCGCTCCCTCGAGCCCTCTGACGGGTCACTGCGCCGGCGTCCCGCCCCGGAAGGTCAGCAGGTCCGCCGTCACCTCCGGGGCACGACGTCCTGCAGAGCCTCGAGCACCACGTCGCGATCCACCCGCGTGCCGAACACGCGCACGTCCGCGTGCACCACGCCGCGATCTGCGGCGACGACGTCGCGCACGTGCCGCTCCACCGCGGCGAGGGAGGGGCCGTGCACCGCGGTCGCCGGTTCGAGGACCACGCCCACGGTCGCCGGGCCCTCCTCGTAGTACAGGAACATCGCGCGCTGGGTGGGCTCCCCGAAGAGACGGTGCTGCACGTCCTCCGGGAGGGCGCCGAGCGCGTCGAACAGCAGCGCCTGCGCCTCCGCCCGCGAGTTCGGGCCGCTGCGCGGGCTGCCGGGCACGATGGCCAGCTCGCCGCGCGCGACCCGCAGCGCGATCTCGGCCAGGTGGGGCTCCGTCTGCGCCATCGTGGTCGCCTCCTCCATCGCGACGTGTGATGGCTGCCACCCTACGTGCGCTCGCATGCCTCGGGAAGGTCGGACGCGAGGCGCGCGAACCGACGACGCGCCGGCGGGCCCCGATCCCCGGATGTATCGAGACGGACCCCGCGCAGGTGGGAGCGTGGAACGGCCCGGCCCGTCGGCACCGGGGGACAGACCCTGCTTGACGGGGGCGGCATCGGGGGTCGAGGGTGCGTCATAAGGCGGTTCTCGATTCGGGGCCGCCTTCGTCGATCCCGGACACAGTGGTCCGGATCGTCGTCCTCTCGCACGTCGCCGAAAGCGAGGCATATGCCATGGACACTGCAGTCTTCGAGCAGCACGAATCCGAGATCCGCGGCTACTGCCGCAACTACCCGACCGTCTTCGCCTCCGCGTCGAACGCGCGCCAGGTCGACGAGGACGGCACCAGCTACATCGACTTCTTCGCCGGCGCCGGCGTCCTGAACTTCGGGCACAACAACCCGAGGATGAAGGAGGCGCTGATCGAGTTCATCAGCAACGACGGCGTCGCCCACAGCCTCGACACGTACACCACCACCAAGCGGGACTTCGTGCAGAAGTTCCAGGACGTCATCCTGGCCCCGCGCGGCATGGACCATCGCATGCAGTTCATGGGCCCCACCGGCTCCAACGCCGTCGAGGCCGCCATGAAGCTCGCCCGCCGCGCCACCGGCCGCCGGGAGATCGTCGCATTCAGCCACGGCTTCCACGGCATGACCCTCGGCTCCCTCGCCGCGACCGCCAACCACGCCTTCCGGCAGTGGGCGGGCGTGCCACTGGACAACATCGTGCGCCTGCCGTTCGAGACCGCGCCGGGCGGGGACACCGCGATCGCCGAGTACCGGGAGGCACTGCTGGACACCTCGAGCGGGCTCACCGCTCCCGCCGCGTTCCTCCTCGAGCCGATCCAGGCCGAGGGCGGCGTGAACGTGGCCAGCGCCGCCTGGCTGCGCTCCGTCCAGGACCTCGCCCGCGAGGTCGGCGCGCTCGTGATCTTCGACGACATCCAGGCGGGCATCGGCCGCACCGGCAGCTTCTTCTCCTTCGACGGGATGGGCCTGGACCCCGACATCATCACGCTCGCCAAGGGTCTGGGCGGGTTCGGCACCCCGATCGCCATGAACCTCAACAAGCCCGAGGTCGACCGGCACTGGTCGCCCGGCGCGCACACCGGCACCTTCCGCGGCCAGGGCATGTCCTTCGTCGCGGGCACCGTGGCCCTGGACTACTTCACGGACGACGCCTTCGGGAAGGACGTGACCGCCAAGGGACAGGTGATGCGCGACCGGCTCGAGCAGATCGCCGCGGCCCACCCCGAACGGGGATGGGAGGTGCGCGGCAAGGGCATGATGCAGGCCCTGGACACCCTCGACGGCGCCTTCGCCAAGAAGGTCCAGGACGAGTGCTTCGCACGCGGCCTGCTCATCGGCCCCTGCGGCCAGGACGGCCGGGTCGTGAAGCTCATCCCGCCGCTGACGATCCCCGAGGACGACCTCGCGGCCGGCCTCGACATCCTCGCCGAGGCGATCGACGCCGCCGCGGCGGCGATCCCCGCCGCGAAGGACGCCGACCTGGAAGGCGCCCGCTGATGCGCCGGCGCGAGGACATGACCTTCGCGCCCGAGGAGTACGAGCGCCGCCTCGACGGGCTGCGCAGCCGCATGGCCGAGCGCGGACTGGACGCGGTCGTGATCTCGGACCCCGAGAACCTCATGTACCTCACGGACTACCAGACCACCGGCTACTCCTTCTTCCAGGCCCTCGTGGTGCCGCTGACGGACGATTCCGTGTTCGTCACCCGCGGCATGGAGGAGTCCAACGTCATCCACCGCACCTGGGTGGACCGCACCCGACCCTTCCCCGACGACGGCGACGCCATCGTCACCCTCGTGGGCCTGCTGAAGGACCTGGGACTCGGCGACGCCACGGTGGGCTTCGAGCGCAACAGCTACTACTTCCCGGCCTACCAGCAGGACCGCATGCACGAGGCCTTCGGGCACGGGCTCGTGGACTGCTTCGGGATCGTCGAGGAGGGGCGCCTGCGCAAGTCGCCGGCGGAGATCGAGGTGATGGGCCGCGCGGCGCGGGCCGCCGAGGCCGGCTGGGCCGCCGGTGTCGAGGTGGCCGTCCCCGGGAACTCGGAGAACGACGTCGCCGCGGCGATCGCCTCCGCGATGTTCCGCGCGGGCGGCGAGTTCCCGGCGGTCATGCCCTACGTGACCTCCGGGCCGCGCTCGATGATCGGGCACGCCACCTGGGAGGGTCGCATCATCCAGCCCGGCGAGCACGTGTTCCTCGAGATCGGCGGCTGCTACCGCCGCTACCACGCGGCGATCATGCGCACCGTGGTCAACGGCGGCCTCACCGACTCCATGCACGAGGCGCAGGAGACGATGAAGCGGGCGCTGGCGGAGCTGCGCGGACTCATGAAGCCCGGCGTCACCGTCTCCGAGGTCGACGAGCTCACCCGCGCCGTCATCGAGGACAACTCCGTGGGTGCGCACCTGATCACCCGCGCCGGCTACTCGATCGGCATCGCCTTCCCGCCCAGCTGGGACGAGGGCTACATCCTCTCCCTCATGAGCGGGGACCGGCGCGAGCTCGACGAGGGCATGACCTTCCACCTCATCCCCTGGATGTGGGGCGTGGACGGCGACAAGACCTGCGGGATCTCCGACACCGTCCGCATCACGGCCGACGGCTGCGAATCCCTCTTCCACGTCCCCGAGGACTTCACCGTCCACTCCGCCTGAGAGGAGCACACCATGAGCGAACAGACCGCCAGCGTGCTGACAGCCATCGACCCCACCACCGGCGACGTCGTGCGCGAGGTGCCGGCCGCGACTCCCTCGCAGATCAGCGGGATCGTCGGCCGCGCCCACGACGCCTTCACGACCTGGAAGGAGACCACCTTCGCCGAGCGCGCCGGCGTGCTCCGCGCCGTCGCCGCGCACATGCGCGAGCACGTCGAGGAGCTCGCACCGCTGATGACCCAGGAGATGGGCAAGCCCATCGGCGAGGCCAGGGGAGAGGTGAACAAGGCCGCCTGGGCCGCCGAGCACTACGCCGACCACGCCGAGGAGTACCTGGCCGACGAGCACATCGCCTCCGATGCCACCTCCTCCTACATCCAGCATCTGCCGCTCGGGCCGGTGCTGGGCGTGCTGCCCTGGAACGCGCCCTTCTGGATAGCGTTCCGCTTCGCCGCTCCCGCGCTGATGGCAGGCAACACGTGCGTGATGAAGCACGACCCGCACGTGCCCGGCTGCGCGGCGGCGATCGGGGAGGTCTTCCGGGCCGTCGGCGCCCCCGAGGGGATCTTCCAGGTCCTCCAGGCCCGCACCGAGGACGTCGAGCAGGCGATCCGCGACCCGCGCATCGCCGCCGTCTCCTTCACCGGATCCGACCGGGCCGGCGCGAAGGTCGCGGCGATCGCCGCGAGCGAGATCAAGCCGGCGGTGCTCGAGCTCGGCGGCTCGGACCCGTGCATCGTGCTGGCCGACGCGGACCTCGAGGAGGCCGCGAAGGTCTCCGCGCTCTCGCGCATCATCAACGCCGGCCAGTCCTGCATCGCCGCCAAGCGCGTCATCGTCGAGCGCTCGGTGCACGACGAGTTCGTCGAGCTGCTGCGCGCGCAGCTCGCGGCGCTCACCGTGGGCGACCCCCACGAGGACACCACCCAGGTGGGGCCCATCGCCCGGGAGGAGCTGCGCGAGAACCTGCACCGGCAGGTCGCCTCGTCCGTCGAGGCCGGGGCGCAGCTCGTGCTGGGCGGCGAGATGCCCGACGGGCCCGGGTTCTTCTATCCGGTCACCCTGCTCACCGGCGTGCAGCAGGGCATGACCGCGTGCACCGAGGAGACCTTCGGCCCGGTCGCCGTGGTCGTCGCGGCCGACGACGCGGACGATGCCATCGCGATCGCGAACGACACGCCCTACGGGCTCGGCTCCTCGATCTGGACCGAGACCGCACGCGGGGAGGCCCTCGCCCGGCGCATCGAGGCAGGGCAGGTCAGCGTCAACGGGATCGTGAAGACCGATCCGCGTCTGCCCTCGGGCGGCATCAAGCGCTCCGGCTACGGCCGCGAGCTGGGGCCGCACGGCATCCGCGAGTTCGTCAACGCCCAGCAGGTCTGGGTGGGTCCCGCCGTCGGCTGATCGGCGCGGCCCGCGCCTGACCGTGGAGCGATGAGGCGGGCGGACTCGGCACGCGAGGCCGAGCCCGCCCGCCTCATCCCTTCGGGGCGCGAGGCTCGTCGGGCATACTCGCCCCATGGGCCAGCCCGAACAGCCGCGCTCCGGCGCCGCACCGTCCCCCTCCGCCTCTGATCCCGCGTCGTACGCCGCGTCGAACCCGCTGGGCGTCGTCTCGCTGATCGCGGCGATCGTGCTCGTGGTGCTCTCCACCATCCGCGGCGGACTGAATGTGCTGGTGCCGCTGCTGATGGCGAAGTACAACACGGGCTACGCGCTCTGGGGCTGGGGATCGACGATCCTGCTCGCGCTCGTGGCGCTGGTCGCCATCGTCATCGGAGTCGTCGCCCTGCTGCAGCGCTCGCGACGCAGGACGGCGGCGATCGTCGGCGTGACCGTGGGTGCGTCATGGCTGGTGATGATGGTGGGCGGCCAGCTGCTGAGCGTCGTCGTCGCCGCGCTCGCCCGGGCGATGTGGTGACGGCAGCCGCCGCCGGCGGCGCCTGATCGCGTGCCCGTCGAGTGCTCCGCCCGACACTCCCGCATGATGCACGCGGCAAACCCCTCGTGCGATCCGGATTCATCGGGTACGCTCGAATCAACAGCGCCGATCGAGCGCACGGCCGACCGTCAGGACATCTTCACCCGCAGCACCCACACCCCCTGCAATCGACCGTGGCGTCGCAGGTCCATGAAGGATCTCCGCAGCGCACTCGGCAGCCCACCGGATGAGGCCCCGCGCCCATCCCTACGAACTCCCCACTTCGGACTCCTTCCCACCGGGAAGGTTCCGCCGTGGGGGCGCACGGCGGAGATCTCGTCGTGACCGCACAGAGGGCATCTGCTCTCTGCACACCGAAGGAAAGACTGCATGACTACAGGCACCGTGAAGTGGTTCAACTCCGAGAAGGGGTACGGCTTCATCGCCCCCGACGACGGCTCGGCCGACGTCTTCGCCCACTTCAGCAACATCGCCGGCTCCGGCTACCGCAACCTCGAGGAGGACCAGAAGGTCTCCTTCGACACCGAGCGCACGGATCGCGGCCTGACCGCGACCAACATCCAGCCGGCCTGAACCTCCTCCTGAGCTGAGGGGCGGGTCCGCCCGCCGCCTCGTTCCGGGAGTCGCACGCATCGCGTGCACCGCGCCCCGTCCTCCGCCCTCATCGGCGGAGGGCGGGGCGCGACCGCGTTCAGCTCGCGGCCAGGTGGAACTCGCCCGCCGTCCGGCCTTCGTCCCTATACTCGCAAGGGTACGAGCAGGACATCCGACAGCGAGGGAGGCACTGATGAGTGCGGATGAGAAGTTCGAGAACACGGCGGATCAGCTGGGCGGCAAGGCCAAGGAGGGCCTCGGCAAGCTGACCGGTGACAAGGAGGCCGAGTCGGAGGGCAAGGTGCAGCAGGCGCGCGCCGGCCTCGAGGACAAGGTCCAGGACGTCAAGGACTCCGTGAAGGGTGCCCTGAACGGCCTCACCGGCAAGAAGGACGGCGAGTAAGACTCGTCGCCCGGAGTCCCAGTACTCCGAGAGGAGCCCCCGTCCGGCATGCGCCGGGCGGGGGCTCTTTCGCGTCGTGGCCTGCGGAGCCCGGCCGACTCAGCTCGCCGACGCGGAGGGCGGCCCGCTGTGCTCGCGCCGTGCCTCCCGGTCGAAGACGCCCAGGATCTCGCAGGGTCTGCCCCCTTCGGCGCCGATCGCATGCGGGAGCATCGTCGGGAACTCCGCCGCCTGGTTCTTCTCGACCCGCAGCCGCCGGTCGCCCAGCAGCAGCGTCGCCGTCCCCGAGAGCACCACGAACCATTCGCGCCCCGTGTGCGCCCGCATGGCCGAGGGCGCCGAGGGCGGCTCCGTGAGCCGCTGACGGATCACCGAGAGATCCGGCTGGCCCCGGATCGTCCAGCGCATCGCGCCCCTCGGTCCGTCGAGCGTGGGACTCGAGACCGCGTCGTCCGCGCCGGAGTCCACGAGCTCGTCCAGGGTCGTGTCCAGGGCTCGGGCCAGCGTGATCAGCTGATCCAGGGCCAGGCGCCGAGTCCCGCCCTCGATCCGGCTCAGGGACGACGGGCTCATCCGGGCGCGCTCCGCCAGATCGCCGAGCGACCACCCGCGCGAGACGCGCAGCGCCCGGATCCGTTTGCGCACGAGGGTCTCGATCGCGGCATCTTCTTGCGTCATAGGCAAGAGAGTATGCCGTATAGGCAATCAATGCCTAGTGTCGACGTCGTACACGACGATCGGCCCGCCCCGCGGGCAGGAGGAGGCATCCATGGACCCCCGAGACATCACCGCTGCATCCGCAGGCACCAGCGCCCGCGACGGCTCCCCGGCACGCGGCGCGGCGGATCCCGCCGCGGACGTCGTCGTCATCGGCGGCGGCGCCGCCGGACTGAACGGCGCACTCATGCTCGCCCGTTCCCGCCGCCGCGTGATCGTCGTGGACGCGGGGGACCCGCGCAACGCCCCGGCGGAGGGCGTCCACGGGCTGCTGGGCCGCGAGGGCACGCCGCCCGCCGAGCTCCTGGCACGCGGGCGCGACGAGGTCGAGAGCTACGGCGGGACCGTCGTGCAGGGCCGCGTCGCCTCGGTGCGGCCGGACTGGAGGGTCGACGGCGTCGAGGGCGGCTTCGACCTCACCCTCGAGGACGGTCGCGCACTGCGCGCCCGGCGACTCCTCGTCGCGACCGGCGTGCGCGACGAGCTGCCCGCGATCCCGGGGCTCGCCCGGCACTGGGGGAGCGGCGTCGTCCACTGCCCCTACTGCCACGGCTGGGAGGTGCGCGACGAGCCGATCGGCATCCTCGCCTCGGGCCCGATGTCGGCGCACCAGGCGTGGCTGTTCCGCCAGCTCAGCGACGACATCGCCTTCTTCGCCCGCGGCACCGCGCTCGACGCCCGGACCCGCGCGAGGATGTCCGCCCGCGGGATCCGCGTGATCGACGAGGAGGTGGCCGAGGTGATCGCCGACGACGGAGCCGCCCCCGACGCGTCCGCCGTCGAGGGGGAGCGCGCACCCCGCATCGCGGGCGTGCGCCTGGCGAGCGGGGAGGTGATCGCGCGCCGCGTGCTGGCCGTCGCGACCACGATGACCCCTCGCCTCGACGGGCTCGAGGGTCTGGGCCTGCGCGTCGAGGAGATCCCGGGGATGGGGGCGAAGGTGCCGTCGGCGATGGCCGGGGTGAGCGAGGTCCCGGGCGTCTGGGTCGCGGGGAACGTCACCGACCCGACCGCGCAGGTGGGTGCCGCGGCGGCCGCGGGCGCGCTCGCCGGAGCGCACATCAATGCCGACCTCGCCACTGCCGACACCGACGCCGCGCTGCGCTCGCGCACGGTGGGCGAGGCCGCCGACGGGAGCCTCTCCCTGCTAGCGTGAGTGGCACCGAGGGGAGTCCCGGCAAGGGGCTGAGAGTCCACTGGTCACGCGATGCGCAGGAGCGCGGGGCGGCGACGGCGTGGAGACCCTGAGCACCTGATCCGGATCATGCCGGCGCAGGGACGGAACCGCTGAGCGCCCTCCCCGCCGGTCTCGTGGAAGAGGCATCGTGAGCACCAGCGCCCCCAGTCCCAGCGCGCCGTCCCCCGGCGAACCCGCCACCGGTCGCATCCCCAACGTCCTCTCGATCGCGGGGACCGACCCGACGGGTGGCGCGGGCATCCACGCGGACCTCAAGGCCTTCGCCGCCCAGCGCGCCTTCGGGATGGCCGTGGTGACCGCCGTCGTCGCCCAGAACACGCAGGGGGTGCGCGGGGTCGTCGCGCTCGATCCGGAGTTCGTCGGCGAGCAGATCGACGCGGTCCTCGAGGACGTGCAGGTGGACGCCGTGAAGATCGGCATGGTCGCGAACGCCGCGATCACGGAGGTGATCGCCGAGCGCCTGCGCCGCCACGGCGCGCGCAGGATCGTCCTGGACCCCGTGATGGTCGCCAAGAGCGGCGACCGCCTCCTGGACGAGGACGCGGTCGACGCCGTGCGCGAGCAGCTCGTGCCCCTCGCCGACGTCCTCACCCCGAACCTGCCCGAGGCCGCGGTGCTGCTGGGGGAGGAGCCCGACTGGAGCGAGGCGGAGATGCGTCGGCGCGCCCACGACCTGCTGGCCCTCGGACCGCGCAGCGTCCTCCTCAAGGGCGGCCACCTCGAGGGGTCGCCCACCAGCACCGACCTGCTGTGCGGGAGCGAGGGCATCCTCGAGCTGCCCGCCCCGCGCATCGAGACCACCAACGACCACGGC
This sequence comes from Brachybacterium sp. ACRRE, assembly GCF_022346485.1. Lineage (NCBI taxonomy): Bacteria > Bacillati > Actinomycetota > Actinomycetes > Micrococcales > Dermabacteraceae > Brachybacterium > Brachybacterium sp. ACRRE. Next base: position 14,759 of record NZ_JAKRMO010000027.1, read on the forward strand.
ACCGGCTGCACGCTCTCCGCGGCGATCGCCGCCCGGCTGCCGCGCATGTCCGTCGAGGACGCCGTGCGGGGCGCCAAGGAGTACCTCCACGGAGCGCTCGCCGCGAGCGACCGCCTCGACGTGGGCCGCGGCCACGGGCCGCTGCACCACTTCTTCGAGCTGTGGGACGGCGAGGCGACGCCGGATCGCTGACTCCTTCCCACGGGCGAGGGCCCCGCTCACTGATCCGATGCGGCTCCGCTCCAGGCCGCGCAGAGCACCCGTGCCGCGCGCAGGGGATCGTCGGCCGCGCAGACCGCCGAGACCACCGCGCAGCCCGAGGCGCCCGCGCGCCGCAGGGCCGGGACGTCGGCCGCAGTGATCCCGCCGATCGCGACGCTCGGCACCGGGGAGGCGGCCGCGAGCAGCGCGAACCCCTCGATGCCGAGGGCCGGCGGATGATCCGCCTTGGTGGCGGTCGCGCGGATCGCGCCGATGCCCACGTGGTCGACGGTGCCCTCGGGCAGTGCGGCCACGGCGTCCAGGTGCGCCGACGTGTTCGCGCTGAGCCCGATGACGGCGTCGGGCCCGAGCAGATCGCGGGCACGGCGCACGTCCTCGTCGCCCTGCCCCAGATGCACGCCGTCCACGCGGATCCCGCGCTCGCGCGCCGCCACGGCGGCGTCCACACGGTCGTTCACCAGCAGCAGCGCACGCGCATCGATCACCCGCGCGAGACGCTCCAGGAGGCGCACGTGCTCGGCGAGGTCCGCGTGCTTCTCCCGCAGCTGCACCACCCGCGCGCCGCCCTCGACGGCGAGCTCGACCGTGCGGACGATGCCGCGCGCACCGCACAGCGCGGCGTCGGTGACGAGGTACAGGCCGAGCTCCTCGCTCGAGGGCCTCATGCCGCCTCGCCCCCGTCGCCCTGATCCACGGTGTCGCCGTGATCCCCGGTACCGCCCGGAGTCGCGGCGCCGACGTGCAGGCGGCCCGGCGCTCGGAGCTCGTCCGGGCCGATCGCAGCGAGGGCGTCGAGCAGCCGGGGCGCGAAGGTGCCCGGCCCGTCGGCCCCGGAGGCGGCGCGCTCGGCCGCCGCGGAGTAGGCGGCGTGTGCGGCGACGACGGCCTCGAGCGCAGGTGCTCCCTCGCCGCGCACGCCCAGGAAGGCCGCGATCACGGCGCCCAGGGCGCAGCCCCCGCCGGTCATCCGGGTCAGCAGCGCACTGCCGCCGCCCACCTCCACGAGCGTGCTCCCGTCGGTGATGAGGTCGCGCTCGCCGGAGACCGCGACCACGGCGCCGTGCGTGCGCGCGAGGCGGGTCGCCGCCGCGACGGCCGCGTCGATCGGGTCGGAGGAGTCGACGCCCCGGCCGCCGGTGCCCTCGCCGGCGAGGGCGAGGATCTCCGAGGCGTTGCCGCGCACGGCGGTCGGCCCCTGCGCCACGAGCTCGGCAGCCAGAGGCGTGCGCACCCGCAGTGATCCGATCGCGACCGGGTCCAGGACCCATGGCGTCCCGACGCGACGCGCTCCTGCGACCGCCTCGTGCATGGCCTCGCGCTGCTCGGGCGCGGGAGTGCCCAGGTTGACGAGGAGACCGTCGGCGACCGCGGCGAAGTCGCCGGCCTCGCCGACGATATCGACCATCGCCGGGGCGGCGCCGATCGCGAGCACCACGTTCGCCGTCACGTTCGTGACCACGGAGTTCGTGATCGCGTGGACCAGCGGACCGCGCTCGCGCACCGCGTCCAGCAGCTCGCCACAGCGGGCGGCGAGCCCTGCGGGATCGACGGGACCGACGCGTGACGCGGGGCGCGCGGAGGGATCGGCGGCGACCTCGGGGACGCCGTCTGCGGGGGTTGCGGGGGCCAATCGGGCTCCTCTCGTCGGGGCGAGGGGCCGGCGCGGCCGCGGCGGGTGGTCGTCGACGACCCTCGAGGATCGTCGGCACCCGGCCGCGGCTTCGGACATTCCCTACGCCAGCGCTGACTGGATCAGGTTCGACGGGTCTGCTCTCAGCCGCCGTCGGCGGCACCCCGTGTCACGTGCCGACGAGCCTAGCGCGCGCGAAGGGAGGTCGGGAACGCCGCCCGGCCCTCGTCGGCACGACGCAGCGCACGTCCGTGGTGCCGCGGATCCCCTGTGGTCAGGGTCTGTGATGTGCGGCACGACGTGGCGCCGGGTGGCCAGCTCAGGGCGTCGGGCGGGCGTCCCGGACGTCCGTGCGGCAGGATGCGGCTCGACAAAATAGTTCAGACCAACTAATACTTTCGGCACGGTCGCACGGACCGCACGCACAGCGTCGCGAGCATCGCCCGACGGTCATGACGAAGGAGTCTCCCGTGTCCACTGCCGCACCCGACCTCGAGGTCGACCCGACCGTCGACCCGACGGGCAGCCCCAATATCCTCGGCCCGCGACTGCGCGTGCCCGCGATGGGCATCAGGCCCGCCGAGAAGAAGCCGCTCTGGTACGTCGCCGGGATCTTTCTGGGACAGTTCGGTCTCTTCCTCGCGCTGATGGGCCCCGCGACCGTGTCGGTCCAGATGAAGGCCCGCACGCTCTCGGACATCCCGGCGGAGCAGGCCACGATCGCCGCCGCGGCGATCGCCCCCGGTGCGATCGCGGCGCTCGTCTTCAACGCCCTCGGCGGGCGCCTCTCGGACCGCACGCGATCGGGGCTGGGACGGCGCCGACCGTGGATCATCGGCGGGGCCCTCGCGATGTGCGCCGCGATGCTGCTGATGGCGCTCGCCCCGAACGTCGTCGTGCTGGCGTGCGGCTGGTTCATCGCCCAGGCCTGCGCGAACATGGCGTACGCGGCCTACACCGCCTCCCTCGCCGATCAGCTGCCCGACGAGCAGTACGGCAAGGTCTCCGGCATCGTGGGCATCGCCCAGAACACCGCCATCATGGCCGCGACCTGGTGCGCCCGCCTCTTCGGCGGCACGATGCTGGGGCTGTTCATGATCCCGGCCGTGATCGGCTTCCTGCTGGTGACGATCTACGCCCTGATGCTCCCGGATCCGGTGCTCAAGCAGAACCGCTACCCGTTCAACCTGCGCGAGCTCGTGACCTCGTTCTGGACGAACCCGATCCGCTTCCCCGACTTCGGGCTGGCCTGGTGGGGGCGCTTCATGATCATCATGGCCTCCTACCTCTTCATCAGCTTCCGCGTGCTGTTCATGACCAACCACCTGGGTCTGGAGGACGTGGCGGCGGCGACCGCGGTCGCCACCGGCGTCACGATCTACACGGTGCTCTCCATGGTCGCCGGGCTGGCCGCCGGGTGGATCTCCGACCGGATCGGACGTCGCAAGGTGCTCGTGGCGGGGTCGATCCTCGTCTTCGGACTGGGCACCTACATGCTCGCCCACGTCGACTCGGTCGGCGGGTTCTTCCTGTGCGAGGCGATCATGGGCCTCGCCTACGGCACCTATCTCGCCGTCGACCTCGCGCTCGTCTTCGAGGTGCTGCCGGACCGCAAGACCTCCGGCAAGGACCTGGGCGTCTTCAACATGGCCAACGCCCTGCCGCAGTCGATCGCCCCGGCCCTGGGCGGGATGCTCCTCGCCCGCATCGGCGGGGGCACCGACTTCACGGTCCTCTTCGTGGCCGCCGCGATCTCGGGCGTCATCGGCGCTGTGCTCACGATGTTCATCCGCGGCGTGAAATAGTAGGGGTGACACATTGATGACGGGCCGGTGCGGCACGATCGCACCGGCCCGCTCTCGTCCCAGGTCGACGGAGACCTGTGCCGAAGGGGAGCCCATGAACACCGACCAGACCACGCGCGCCGCCGCGACCGCGAGCGCCGCCGAGGGGACCGTCGCCGCGCGCGAGCCGCGCGAGCGCAGCACCGCCAAGGGGGCCGCCGAGAAGCGTCCGGTCCGTCGGCGCCCGGGGCGGCCCCGCGGGCAGGACTCCGCGGTCGTCCGCGAGCAGGCGCTGCGGACCGCCGTCGACCTCATCGCCCGTCAGGGCTTCGGAGCGACCTCCATGGCGCAGGTCGCCGAGGGCGCCGGGATCTCGCCGTCCGGCCTCGCCCATCACTTCCCCTCGAAGAAGTCGCTGCTGGGGGCCGTGCTCGCCCATCGCGACGCCGTGGACAGCGACCCCATGCCGCCCGAGGGATCCACGCCCTGGTCCGCCTTCGACCATCTGGTGCACGTGGCCGGGCTGAACATGCAGCGCCGCCAGATCGTGCTCCTCTACGCGACGGTCACGGGCGAGGCCACCACCCCCGACCACCCCGCGCACGAGTGGATGCTCGAGCACTTCGAGGCCGTCATGGAGTCGCTGACCCGCTGCCTGCGCCTGGACCAGGAGAAGGGCGACGTGCGCGAGGACGCCCCCGTCGAGCGCATCGCCCGGGAGACGGTCGCCCTCATGGACGGGCTGCAGCTGCAATGGCTCATCGACCCCTCGGTGGACATGGCGGAGATCCTCGGCGACCACGTCGCCCGGCTCAAGGAGGCCTGGGGGACGGGCCAGGACTGACGGCGGACCCGGCCTGGAGGGCCGACGCTGCCGGCGGTGACTTGCCCCGTTCGGCCCGCGCGGCGTTCAATGGTGCGCGTCGGCCGCCCTCGGGCCCGCCGGCACGGCGGTGGGGCCCGCCGTACCCAACCTCGATGATCGACAACGGTCCCTGTTCGTTCCCGGAGCGCGACCCTCGCGCGCCGGGATCCGGCGGTCGCGCGCGCCCGCCCGACGCTGAACAGGAGTGATCCGTGACCCGACCCGAGGACCCGCATCCCGAGATCCCGCTCGACCCCGACGTTGAGAGTCCTGATCCGCCGGGCGGCACGACAGCGCCGAGCGACATCACTGCTCCGGGAAACACCACTGCACCAGACGTCCTCCTCCCCGCGCGCGTCCGGCCCCTGCACCTGCGACCGGGCTCGATCGCCCTGGTGCTGATCGGCGGAACGCTCGGCACGGCCGCCCGCGAGGCCCTGACGCTCGCCGTCCCGGAGCTCGGCGGAGTGCCTATTTCCCTGTTCGCGATCAACCTCGCGGGCGCCTTCCTCCTCGGCATCCTCCTGGAGGCCCTCGCCCGCAGCGGGCCCGACCAGGGCGTGCGCCGCGCTCTGCGGCTGTCCCTGGGCACCGGGGTGATGGGCGGCTTCACCTCGTACAGCTCGCTCGCTCTCGCCGTCGATCAGCTCATGGCCGACGGGCGGGTCCTCGTCGGCGCGGCCTTCGGCCTGGTCAGCGTGGTCCTCGGCGTGCTCTTCGCTGTCGCCGGCATCCTGGCCGCCTCCCGGCGCACGTCGCGTCGGCCCCATGAGGAGGCCGCCCGATGAGCGCCGCGGTCTTCGTCCTGCTCAGCCTCGCCGGCGGCGTCGGTGCGGTCGCCCGCTTCGTGGTCGACGGAATCGTGCGCTCACGTGTCTCCGGCGCCATGCCCTGGGGGACCGTGCTCATCAACGTCAGCGGCTCGCTACTGCTGGGCCTGGTCACAGGGATGCTCGGCGCCCAGCTGCTGAGTCCCGAGCTGCAGGTGGTCCTGGGGGCGGGCTTCCTCGGCGGGTACACCACCTTCTCGACAGCGAGCGTCGAGACCGCGCGTCTGCTCCAGGAGCGCCGGGTGCTCTACGCCCTCGGCAACCTGCTGGGATCGCTCGTCGTCGGCTCGGCCGCCGCTGCGCTGGGGCTCGTGGTCGGCGCGGCGCTCTGAGATGCGGCGAGCGCTGAGGGACGCCGTCGAGCGAGGGGGATCCGGTGGGCGTTGCGCGCCCACAGGGCCGTGATCACCGGGACGACCAGCGAGGTCACGATGAGCGACGTCGCCACGAGCGAGGTGGCGGTCTCGGCCATGGGGCGGAACTGCGGGGAGACCGCGGCGACCAGCTGGGGCGTGGCCACCGCAGCTCCAGCGGTGCTCGAGGCCGCGATGCCTGCGGTCCCGTTGCCCCGTCCGATCACGATGTCGCACAGGATCAGCGGGATGCTGGTGATCACGATGACCGCGAGTCCGAGGGCGATGCCCAGGAGGCCGGTGCGGAGGATGACGGTGAGGTCGACGCCGCACCCCAGAGCGAAGGCGAAGAACGGGATGAGGGGCTGCACTCCCGCTCCCAGGAAGTCGCGCATCCGCGGGTCCAGGTTCCCCAGCGCATAGCCCAGCACGAAGGGCAGGATCAGCCCGACCAGGATGACCGGGTCGAAGCTCGCCAGGCCCGTGGAGCCCAGGACCAGCAGGGTCATCAGCGGTCCGGACTCGATGTTCATCAGGACGAAGGCGCCCGCCTCCTCCTTCGTGCCGAACTGGTTCATCAGCGAGGCGTAGAGCCCGGTATTCGTCATGTCCATCGCGGCGACGAGCGCGAGCGTGGACAGCCCCGCCAGGATCCCGTGGGTGATGTGCCCGCCGGGCACCAGCGCCGTGAACACGACCGCGACCAGCCACGCCGTGGCGAGCTTCGTGAGCAGGAGCGTGCCGGACTTGCGCAGCACCGTCCCGGTCGCACGCAGGGAGATCGTGGCACCCAGGCACACGAACCACACCGCGAGGATCGGCACGGTGCCGGTCGCCAGGCCCTCCGTGAAGGAGCCGAGCGTGCCCGGGAGCTTCGGGACCAGCGTGTTCACGAGGGAACCGAGGAACAGGGGGACGAGCATCAGCCCGCCGGGAATGCGGTCCAGGGTCTTCTTGATCGGCAGCATGGGTCCTCCTCGACCTCATCCGAACGACGTGCCTCGACGGACGCTGCACCCGGACAGGGCGTTCAGGGGCCTCGTCGACGAAGACCCCAATCATCCCATGTCTATCGGTGCAGAGAGCGCCATTGCTTCGGAGGCTCCTGCATTGATGCACCTTGACCCCAGGGGTGTGGGCGAGTTGCGCCAGAACTGAGTGCTCGGAAGGCAAGAGAGCCGATGATTCCACGCCCGACGACCTGGTCCTGGCGTGCCGGAATCACGGGACGATGAGCGTCGGGCGCCCGAGCGGGAACGCCGATGCGAACCGCGGGCAGTCCGGGCGCGGGCAGGGAGAAGCAGAACCGGGGGGGGGAGTGGGCGGTCTCAGCAGTCGGAGACCAGGCGCAGCAGCACGCGGGCGCCGAAGCGGATCGAGTCCACCGGGACGCGCTCGTCGATGCCGTGGAACAGGGGAGCGAAGTCGAGGTCGGCGGGCAGCTGCAGGGGCGCGAAGCCGTAGCCGGTGATGCCGAGCCCGGCGAGCTGCTTGTTGTCGGTGCCGCCGCTCAGGCAGTAGGGGAGCAGCTCGGCGCCGGGGTCCTCGGCGAGGATCGCGCGGTGCATCGCGGCGACGAACGGGGTGTCGTCGGGCGCATCGAGCGAGATGCCCAGGGTGTCCACGATCATCTCGACGTCGGGCCCCGAGAGCTCGTCGATGAGGGCGAGCAGCTCGTCCTGATGGCCGGGGAGGAAGCGGCAGTCGAGCTCCGCCTCGGCGGTCTGCGGGATCACGTTGCCCTTGTAGCCGGCGCGCAGCGTGGTCGCGTTCGCGGTGTCCGAGAGGGTGCCCGAGACGAACTGGCGCGCGCCGCCGAGCAGCGGCAGGAACGCCGCGGGGTCCTCCTCGTCCCAGTCGCGCCCGCTGATCTCGCCCACCCGGTCGAAGAGGGTGCGCACGCTCGCGATGTACTCGAAGGGGAACTCGTGCGCGTCGATCGCGGCGATCGCCCGCGACAGCCGCACGATCGCGTTCTCGTCGTTGGGGACCGAGCCGTGCCCGGCGCGGCCGTGCGCCCGCAGACGCATCCAGGCGTAGCCCTTCTCGGCGGTCTGCAGCAGGTAGGCGCGCACGTCGCGCCCCGTGTCCTTCTCGGGGACGGTGATCGAGTAGCCGCCCACCTCGCTGATCGCCTCGGTGCAGCCCTCGAAGATCTCGGGGCGGTGCGCGACCATCCAGCGGGAGCCGAGCACGCCGCCGGCCTCCTCGTCGGCGAACATGACGATGACCAGATCCCGCGGCGGCTTCTGCCCGGTGCGGGCCAGGTGCCGCACGAGCGCGAGGATCATGCCGTCCATGTCCTTCATGTCCACGGCGCCGCGGCCGTAGAGGACTCCGTCGCGCACCTCGGCGGCGAAGGGGTCGACGCTCCAGTCCTCGGCGTTCGCGGGGACGACGTCGAGATGGCCGTGGATCACCAGGCCGCCGCGCTCGCGGTCCTCGCCGGGGATGCGCAGCACCACGCTCGCGCGCCCGGGCTCCGACTCCATGATCTCCGGCTCGTACCCGACCTCGCGCAGCCGGCCGGCCACGTAGTCGGCGGCCTCGCGCTCACCCGGCCCCTTGTTGCCGCCGAAGTTGCTGGTGTCGATGCGGATGAGGTCGCGCGTGATCTGCACGGCCTCGTCCTGCAGCAGCTCCAGTTCGTCCTGAGTCGGTGCGGAGAGCGGCACGCGGTGGTCCTTCCTGAGCGGGGCTGCACGGGTCTGTCCGAACCGAGCCGCGGGGCTCCGGCACGCGCGGGCGCGCAGCATCGGGTCGTCCCGGCCAGCGTACGCGCGCACAGGGGTCCGACGGAGCGCGCTCCACGCGCTGCCCGGTCAGTCGTGAGGGCGATAGGAGTCCTGCGCCGGATCATGGATCGCGACGGCCAGGCGCGTGTCCGCCTGGCCGTAGTAGGCGAGCCAGCGTCCGTGGAAATGGACCAGCCCCTCGACGAACGTGACGCTCGGGACCAGCCCCTGCGTCTCGGCGGGGGTGGTGGGCCGGAGCCAGGGGACATCGGTGTGCGCGAGCACCCGCGTGGGATCCGACTGGGCGACGGCGAGCTGCCCGCAGCGGTAGTCGACCTCGTGCGGCGAGTGGGCGACCGCGCCGTTGATGAGCAGCACGAGCAGCCCTTCCGCGGTCGCCACCGGCGGGGCTCCGATCTCCACCAGCGTCGCGTCGAACCGCGAGGGGTCCGCGGAGGGCCGATGGATGGGGCGGTCCTGGGCGCACGGTGTCCAGTGCAGGAGATCCGTGCTGGTCGCGACGTAGATCGCACCTTCGCCGAAGTACATGACATAGACCCCGTCGATCGGCTCGGGCCAGATCACGCCGGCCTTCGACCAGGGCCCGTCGGGGCCGTAGGGGAGGGTTCCCCACGTGTTGAACTGCGGGAACAGCGGTCCGTGCTTCTCCCAGGTGCGGAGGTCGCTCGAGGTCGCGAGGCAGAGCTGCGCGCGATGGCCGTCATAGCCGGTGTAGGTGAGGTAGAAGGTCCCGTCGATGCGGGTGATCCGCGGGTCCTCGCAGCCGGCGGACTCGTAGTCGTGCTCGGGGACGAGCACGGGCTCCTCCTCGCGGGTGAAGGCCAGACCGTCGCGACTGCGGGCGAGGCCGATCCGGGAGACCAGGTCCTCGCCGTGCGCCCGGTACAGAAGGACCACCTCGTCCTCGACGACGATCGCCGCCGGGTTGTAGAGGTTCGCGGACTCCCAGCCGTCCCCGCGGGGCTCGAGGATCGGATTGTGCGCGCTGGGGGTGAACGGACCGAGCGGGAAGACCGCCGCCGGGGCGGAGGGAGAGGTGTGCGACATCAGCGGACCCTTCTGACGGGAATGATGCAGGCAGCCGCGACCACGCAGGTCACGGCCACTGCGATGAACGATGCCTCGTACCCGACGGCCGAGGAGAGGGAGCCTGCGACGATCGGGGCGAAGACGGCGGGGAGCGTGTTGGAGGCGTTGAGGACGGAGAGGTCCTTGGCGACGTGGTCCTGGTCGGGCAGCACGTCGAGCATCAGCGCGGCGTCGACCGAGAGGTAGGCCCCGTAGGCGATGCCGCCCAGTGCGAAGAACGCCAGGAACGCCCATGGGGTGCGGAACGCCATCAGCGGCACCACGGCCACCGCCGTGAGCAGAGGGGCCGCGATCACGAACGGACGGCGCCCGAGCCGGTCCGAGAGCGGACCCGCGATCACCGTGGCCGCTCCGGCGCAGACCGCGAGCACCGCGGAGGCCGTGGCGATCAGGTTCCCTGCGGCCTGCCGCCCGAGCCCGATGTAGTCGCTCGCGATGAAGACCTGGTACAGGACGACCATGTAGAGCGCCAGCACGAACAGGAAGCGGCCGGCGAACACCAGCCAGTACTGCAGATCGGCGGGAGGGACGAGGGCCCGCAGGAAGCCCCGCGCTCCGCCCGCGGGCCGCGACTCGTCGATGCTCGAGCGCCGGGGCAGGGCGACGGCGACCCCCACGCAGACCACGAGCATGATCCAGGGCACGGCGAGCAGGCCCTGCTGCGGGCGGGTGATGAACACCGCGGTTAGCACGCCGCCGGCTACCGTGCCCAGCAGCACGCCCAGCCCGGCCAGCCCCGACATGCGCCCGAAGATCCTGGGGACGAGGTGATCAGGGCCGACGGCGAGCACGGCGGCGATCATCGCGTTGATCGACATCTGGAACAGGGCCCAGCCGATCACGACGAGGACCCGTGAGCTGCTCGCTCCGGTGAGCATGAGGGACAGGGAGCCGATGATCGCGCCCCCGGCGATCCACGGAGCCCGCTTCCCGAAGCGGCTGCGCGTGCGATCCGAGAGGGTGCCCGTGATGACGATGGTGATCGCCGCGAGCACGGCGCCCACCGTAGAGGCCGTCGTGTAGAAGCCGATCGGATCGCCGGGCGCGATCGCGTCCGAGGCGGCCTGCAGGTATGCGCCGCCGGCGTTGTTGGTCGCGGACCATCCGAGGTTGAACACCAGCACGAGCGGGCCGATGATGCCCAGCGTCTCCCGCAGTGCGGTGCGCGGGCGCGCCTCGGTGGACGTGGACGTGGACGTGGGCGTGGATGTGGACGGCGGCGGCGCGTCCGACGGCGGACGGGGTGGAGTGGGCATGGCGGGCTCCTCATCAAGCCTCGTGGGATGAGCGGTGGATCGGGACGTCTCAGGTCTCCGGCGTCCAGAGCGCGGCGGTGGATCCCGGCGGGGTGTACGCGCTGACGAGCAGCTCGTCGAGCCGCGAGTGCAGTCGAGGCGCCCGGATCTCGAGATCGCGGACGCGTCCCGCCCCGAGATCGATGGCGTTGTCCTCGGCCTGGACGTCGTCCGCGCCCAGGGTCACGGTGAGCCCGAGGGCAAGGGTGCGGGCCTCCAGACGCAGACGCGCACGATCGCCGGCGGACTCGAGCACTCGTGGACGCACGTCGGGGAAGGGGAGGGGCAGGTCCTTCAGGGCGCCCCCGAGCAGTCGGTTGGCCGGGAGCCGCGTGGAGCCCCCGGCGTCCTCGACCCAGGCGATCGTCCCGGGGTCGAGCACGTGCGGTCCCTCGGCGAAGAACGCCGTGGAGGATGCGGGAAGCGTCCACAGCACGGCGGCGCCGTGGGCCGGGGCCGAGCCCGCTGCCTCGTCCTCGAGCAGCACGGTCCCGTCGGCCCGCTCGAGGCGCACGCGCAGGCGCACGTCCGCGAGCTCGGGCGTCGAGTTGACGACCCACAGCCGCAGCACGCCCTCCGAGTCCTCGAAGGAGGCGATCACGGGGGCGAAGGCCCTGCGCACCGCGTGGAACGCCTGCTTCCGGCGCAGGGCATGGTCGACGAGCGCCCACGTGATCCCCGGCCAGGGCTCGTTCAGCTGCCAGACCAGGGTGCCGCTGGTCCACGGCTCCTGCCGCCGATAGTGCTCGATGCCGTACTTCATGCCCTCGGCCTGCAGGGCCTGGGTGGTGCGGACGTACTCCGCGAACGTGCGCGGGACGCCGGTCTCGACGTCGAGGATCGCGAGCGCCTTGTCCTTCGGCTCGTCCCGGATCCGTGAGCGCAGGACGGGGGAGTCCAACCGTCGGTGCTCGCGGGGGATGACCTGCTCGAGAGTGGGAGCGCAGGCGGCGGAGAGGATGCCGAACTCGCTGATGAACCGACCGGTGTCGTGGCGGTAGCGGCGGAAGTGGGCCGCTTCCCCGAAGCTCGCGTGCTGATCGGGATCCGGGGCCCCCAGCGGGAGCCCGTGCCAGACCTCCCAGGCGTGGCGATCGCCGTCGGCGACGCCGTTGACACCGGCGGGATCGTCCTCCCCGTAGGGCGAGTTCGGCCAGTACGGCACCTCCGGCGCGATCTCGGCGAGCACACGGGGGATCAGCTCGCGGACGATGTGCCACCCCCACGGGCCGTGCTCGAGGGAGCCGTGCGCGAGCTCATGGAGCGCGAGCACCTCGTTGCCCCCGGTCAGCAGCGCGAGGGACGGGTGGTCGGCGAGACGGGCGGCCTGGACGCGGATCTCGGCCTCCACCTCCGCGAGGAAGTCGGCGGACTCCACCTGGTCGCTGCAGGCGAACGGCGCGTCCTGCCAGATCAGCAGGCCGAGCTCGTCCGCGGCATCGAGGAGCGCGTCGCCCGCGTACCCGCCTCCGCCCCAGACGCGCAGCATCGTCATGCCCGCCTCCCGGGCGAGCGCCGCCAGGCGGCGCTCACGGGCCGGATCGGGGCGCAGCATGTCGTCGGGGACGATGCTCGCCCCGCGCGCGAACACGCGCGTGCCGTTGACCGCGAGGTGGAAGGCCCGGTGGCCGTCGCCCGCGTCCTCCCGCACCAGCTCGATCGTGCGGATGCCGACGCGCCGCGTCAGGCCCGTGACGTCGGCCGGACCCGCGCCGTCGGCCCGCCCTGTGGCGTCGGCTCGCCCCGCGGCGTCGGACAGCGCGGCGGTGAGGGTGTGCAGATGGGGTTCACCCAGGTCATGGGGCCACCAGAGGTCGGCGGCGGGGATGCGGAGGCGTGTGCGCGCCTCGCCGTCCTCGTCGGAGATCGCGTGCGCGGACAGGACTGCGGTGGAGCAGGCGGAGCCGGAGGGCCGCGCGAGCTCGAAGTCGACCCGTGCTCCCGGGGCCGTGGTCCGGGCGATCAGGTCGACCTCGGCCGTGCCGTCCTCGTCCAGGCCCAGCGTGCGCAGGCGCATGCCGAGGACCCGACGCTCGGTCCGCTCCACGACCTCGATGGCCCGCACGCCGATCGAGGGGAGTCGCGGCGCGAAGTCCCAGCCGAAGTGCACCACGGGCTTGCGTCGCAGCACGGTGCGGGGATCGCCGAACAGACCCTGGACGTCGCCGTCGTCGCTGTCGCCGCCGTCATCGGGGACATCGCGGCCCATCGCCCGGGCGAGCCGCCGGGCCGTGTCGAGCGGACCCTGCGGGGCCTCCAGCCCCCACAGCGGGGGATCGATCCGGATCAGCAGCTCGTGGGGTCCGTCCGGGCCCGCGGGCAGGGGGATCTCGAGATCGCGGTAGAGCGAGGCATGGGTCGCCGCGCGCTCTCCGTCGAGCCAGAGCGTCGCCGCGAGGTCCAGGCCGCGCATCCGCAGGAGGCGCTCGGCGCCCGGTCCCGTCTCCCGGTCGGTCGCGGGGATCGTGGTGCGCAGCCACCACGCGCGCTGCTGGATCCAGCCGAGCTGCTCGGAGTTCTCCGCGACGTACGGGTGGTCGATGCGCTGCGCGCGGTGCAGGGCGTCGTGCACCTCGAAGGGGAAGCCGGCATCGAGCCAGTCCTCTCCGCCGAGGTCGGGGTCGAGGGCGCTCGGCGGCACGGCGGGGTCCGATCCCGTGAACCGTGCGCCTTCGATCGGAGTGATCGTCTCGGTGGTCTGCACAGGTCCGCGCATCGTCGTTCGCTCCTCCGTCGAAAAAAATGCGAGTGACTCGCAAAAGCGAGAGTATTGCACGATCTCGGGCGGGGCAAGGCCGGATGTCCTCCCGTCCGCGCTCCGTGCTCGCGGCCCTCCCGCTCGCGGTTCGTAGACTGCGGCCGTGGGACTTCGAGAGCGCAAGGCGCAGCAGACGCGGGAGCGGATCGTGGAGGTCGCCCTCGCGCGGTTCGCGTCCCAGGGCTACGACCGGACCACCATGGAGGGCATCGCCGCCGAGGCGGAGGTGCACCCCGCCACGCTCTACCGCTACTTCCCGAGCAAGGACCAGATCGTCCTCGCGGAGTTCGCGACCTCGATCGAGAAGCTCGCGGAGACCTTCGAGGGCTGTTCGCCGACGCTCCCGCCGGAGACTGCGCTCATGCAGGCGATCGATGCCGTGCTGGAGCCGGAGGACCGGGAGCACAGGGAGCAGCGCCGCCAGCTGCGCGCGATCATCGACCAGTCGCCGCCCGCCCGGGCCAGGGTGTGGGACCTCCTGGCGGAGCAGCGACGCAGGCTCGCGGACGAGATCGGCCGGCGCACGGGCGCCGAGCCGACGACGCCGCGGATCGTGCTCACCGCGCGCCTCGCGGTGCTCGTCGCGGAGACGGCGGCCGACCTCTGGCGCGACGGCGACGGCGCGACCCCGGGGCGCGAGATCGCGCGCGACCTCGCGCGGCTGCTCACGGACGGCAGCGTCCTCCTCCCCGACGCCGGCGCCGGCATCGACGCCGACGCAGACGCCGACGTGGGCTAGCCCGCTCGCAGCTCCCGGCGAGCCGCGGCCTCGACGTGCTCCCCCAGATCCCGCAGCAGGGCGGGAGGCGTGCGCCAGGCCTGCCAGTACAGCGGCGTCGTCACCTCGGGACCGCCCAGGGGGACCAGACGGCCCTCCTCGCGCAGGGGGACCGACTGCTGCAGCGGCATCATCGCCCAGCCGAGACCCTCCACGACCGCGCTCGCGAGGTCATGCGTCGAGGGCACGAAGTGTCGCGGGGCGTCCGCAGGGTCGACGCCGTGCGCCCGCAGCCACTGCGCCTGCAACTGGTCGGTGCGATCGAAGTCGATGCGCGGGGCGCGGGAGAGGACGTCGGCCGACGGGGGCCGGGACTCCCGCAGGGTCGCGGATCCCGCGGACCACTGCTCGCACCACCGCTCGCACCACTGCGGCGCGGCGACCGCCTCGTACACCAGGCTGCCCAGGGGCGTCACCGAGCACCCGGGAGAGGCGAGCGAGGAAGAGGTCACGGCGGCCATCGCGGCGCCGCTCTCGAGGAGGCGCGCGGTCGCGTCCTGGTCCTCGCGCAGCACCTCGACCTGGACGTCGTGCGCGGCGACGAACGCAGCCAGCGGCTCGATGAACCAGGTCGCCGACGAATCGGAGTTCACGGCGACCGAGATCCGGGGAGACTGCGCCTCGCCGTCGAGCCCGAGGGCCTCGTGGGCCTCGGCCTCGATGAGCGCGTGGCGGCGCGCGAAGCGGATCACCGCCTGCCCGGCCCCCGTGGCACTCACCGGACGGGATCGCACCAGCATGCGCCGTCCCAGCTGCTGCTCGAGCTGACGCACGCGCTGGCTGACCGCAGAGGGCGTGAGGTGCAGGCGCCGCGAGGCCGCCTCGAGCGAGCCCTCGTCCACGACGGCGGCGAGCGTCTGCGCGAGGACGGGATCGATGCGCACGGGTGCCGCGCGCGGAGGATCGGTGCTCATGAAGCAACGCTACATCTGCATCAGGAATCCTCGCTGGTGCTTCAGGTGCGGGGCTCGTAGCGTCGAGGGATGCCTGCTGCCCTCCACGGCCTGCTCACGGGCCTCGCACTGATCGTCGCCATCGGCTCGCAGAACGTGTTCGTCCTGCGCCAGGGCCTGCGCCGCGAGCACGTGCTCGCCGTGGTCGTGGTCTGCACGCTCTCGGACGTCGTGCTGATCAGCGCCGGTGCCGGCGGGCTCGGCCTGCTGGTCGCCGGCGCGCCGCAGCTCGTGCAGGTCGCGCGCTGGGCGGGGGCGGCGTTCCTCGTCGGCTACGCGCTCCTCGCCGCGCGCCGGGCCCTGCGGCCGACGGGCGAGGCGCTCGAGGCGGAGGGCCCGGCGGGCCGACGCGGCGGGACGACCGCGGTCGCGCTCACCGCGCTGGCGCTCACCTGGCTGAACCCGCACGTGTACCTCGACACCGTGCTCCTGCTGGGGTCGGTGGCGGCGACGCACGGGAGCGACCGCTGGCAGTTCGCCCTCGGGGCGATCATCGGCAGCGCCCTGTGGTTCTCGGCGCTCGGCTTCGGCGCCCGGGCGCTCAGCGGCCCGCTCGCGAGCCCCCGCGCCTGGCGCGTGCTGGACGCCCTGGTCGCGGTGACGATGGTCGTCGTCGCGGTGATGCTGGTGACGGGCGGCTGACGCCCGGGCGGCAGCGGGATCAGTCGACGGGTGCGCCGCGCATCTCCACCGAGATCTGCTCGGCGTCGATCGTCGCGAGCACGTGCTCGACCATCTCCGCATCGAACAGCCCGTCGTCGCGCGCATCCAGCAGGGCCTTGCGCTGCGCCCGGAGGATCCGCAGCATCTCCGCCTTGTCGGGACCCTGACCGGGCCGCCCGGAGTGACCGGCCGCAGTGGAGGACGCACCGGAGTCGGGTCCCGCCTCGTCGGCGGACGGTTCGTCCTCCGGGGCCTCGCCTGCGTCGGCAGCCCGCTCGCCGGCAGCGCCCTCGCCGTCCGAGTCCACGCCGTCCGCGTCCTTCGCGTCCTCCACGGTCTCCGTGCCGATCGTGCTGGTCCCTCCGGCGGCGGCCGCGGCGCCGGCGAGCAGGTCGAAGATCGCCTCGCGCTGGCGGCGATCGAACTCCTCGGCCTCGACGTCGGCCTCCCCGGCCGGGAAGAGGCGGCCGGCGACCTTGCCGACCGTGCCGCCCTGGATCAGCAGGGAGAGCGTCGCGACCGCGAAGGCGATGAACACCAGCAGCGGACGGTGCGGGACCGAGGCGGGCAGGGTCTGGGCGGCCGCGACGGTGACGGCGCCGCGCATCCCGCCCCAGATCAGCATGATGCCCTCGCTGCGCCCCAGATCCTGACGGGAGTAGTAGCCGAAGTCCGCGCGGGCCCGCCGCAGCCGCGTGGCGAACAGCTCCGTGTTCTTCACGGTCACCGCCTCGCCCCGCCGGGGCCCGCCGCGCCGCGGCATGCGGATGTCCTCGCCGGCCTCGATCATCTTCTGCATCGCGGCGATGCGCTCGTTCATCGCCTCGCCGCGCACGCGGGATCGGCGCAGCCGCTTGAGCAGGGTGCGCACCAGCAGCGAGCGCACGGCGAGGGTGACCACGAGCGCGAGCGCCGTGAGGCCGAGGCCCGCGAGGATCCCCAGGCTGTCCTCGTGCAGCGCCTCGAGCACGGTCGTGATCTGCAGACCCATGGTGAGGAACACGAATCCCTCGAGCAGCAGCTGGATGCTCGCCCAGTTCTCCGCGCTGGACATGCGGTGGCGCGGCGGCAGCACCCGCGGATCGAGAGTGCCCGTGATGAGGCCCGCGACGACCGCCGCGACCAGGCCCGAGCTGCCCAGCATCTCCGTGGGGACGGAGGCGATGAACGGCAGGGTGAAGGTGAGCGCGGTGTTCACGGTCGAGCTCTCGATGTGCTTGCGCACCACGAAGCTCACGGCCGCGACGAGAGCGCCGATGATGATCGCGACCACGAGCGACCAGGCGAAGGATCCCAGCGCCCCCGCGAGGGAGAAGCCGGAGGCCGTCGCGACGATCGCCGTGCGCAGGATGACCAGGGCCGTCGCATCGTTGAGCAGGCTCTCGCCCTCGAGGATCGTCACCACCCGACCGGGCACGCGCCCGCCGCGGATGATCGAGGTCGCGACCGCGTCCGTGGGGCTCAGCACGGCGCCCAGGGCAACGCCCCACACGTAGGAGACGCCCGGCACCAGCCAGGCGAAGAGGCCCCCGAGGGCCAGCGACGAGGTGATCACGAGGATGATCGACAGGGCGCTGATCGGGTAGATGTCGCGGCGGAAGCTGATCGCGGGCATCCGCACCGCGGAGGCGTACAGCAGAGGCGGCAAGATCACCTCGAGGATCAGCTCGGGCTCGATCTCGACGGCGGGCACCCCGGGCACGATCGAGACCAGGATCCCGATGCCCACGAGGATCAGAGGCGCCGCGGTCCGCACGCGCGGCGCGATCACGTCGGTCGCGCAGATCACGATGATCGCGGCGACCGCGAGGGCGATGGGGAGGGTCACGGCGGGCTCCGTCCGGACGGGCGTGCAGGTCATCTCGCAGCGGGCGGGCGCGTCCAGGAGTGCTGGAGAGCACCCGGGCTGCATGCGCTGCACGTGCGGGCACGAGCGTAGCGTGAGCGCATCGAGCCGCCTCGCGCTCCCACACCACTCTTCTCGGAGATGAGCCGTCATGAGTCCTGCAGAGTCCGCCCCCGCCGCCGCACCCTCTCTCATCCCGCTCGGCGCGAAGCAGCCGCTCGTCGTCGATGTCTGGACCGACGTGGTCTGCCCCTGGTGCTACGTGGGCGAGGGTCGACTCGAGCAGGCCATCCAGGAGGCAGGGCTCACCGGGAAGGTGCAGGTGCGCACGCACTCCTTCGAGCTGGACCCGTCGGCCCCCACGCGCGCCGAGGAGCGCGCGGCAGGCCAGTCGCCCACGAACGTCGACCACCTCGTGCAGAAGACCGGCCGCGGCGCCGAGGAGGTGCGCGGCATGGAGGAGCAGATCGCGCAGCTCGCCCGGGAGCTCGGTCGCGACTACGCGCTCGAGCGGCCGGTCGCGAGCACGCGTCCCGCGCACCGTCTGCTGCAGGCGGTGCGAGCCGCGGCGGGGGAGGAGGCCGCGAAGGACTTCTTCCTCTCCCTGCAGCGCGGCTACTTCCGCGGCGAGCTCGACCCCTTCGAGGACGAGGTGCTCGTGGAGCACGCCGTCGCGGCGGGACTCGATGCGCAGGCGGCGCGCGAGGTCCTCGCCTCCGATGCCCACGACGCCGAGGTCGACGAGGAGGTGCGCGCCGCGGTCGAGATGGGGGCGCGCGGCGTCCCGTTCATGGTCCTCGGCGACGCCTACGCCGCTCCGGGCGCGCTCCCGGTCGAGGCGCTGCGCGGCGCCCTCGAGGAGCTCGGCCGCGCCCGCGGGCTGCTCGGCGAGGACGGTGCGGCCGACGGGTCGACGGGCATCGTCGGCGGCGAGGCCTGCGGCATCGACGGGAACTGCTGAGGTCGACGGGAGCTGCTGAGGCCGACGCGAACTGCGGAGGCCGACGCGAACTGCGGAGCCGGGCTCCACCGGAAGACGACGGGCCCGATCCGCAGCGTGCGGATCGGGCCCGTCGGCGTCCAGGAGCGGGAGGTCACCTGTCGGTGGGAGCGGCGTCCTCGGCGAGCTCCGCGGCACCCTCAGCGGGGTCGACGGAATCAGCGGCGTCGGCATCGGCATCGACGGGGGCGGCGTCCGCCGCGGGAGCCGGGGAGACCTCGTCGGACTGCTTGATGAGCGACATCTCGAACTCGAGGCTGATGCGATCGGAGATCAGCAGGCCGCCCGAGTCCAGCGGGGTGTTCCAGGTGACGCCCCAGTCGCGGCGGTCGATGCGGCGCGTGCCCTCGAAGCCCGCGCGCAGGTTGCCGAAGGGATCGGTGTCCACGCCCACGAAGTGCAGCGGGATGCTCATCGGTCGGGTGATCCCGTGGATCGTGAGGTCGCCGCTGACGATGAAGCCGCCCTCGTCGACCTCCTCGACGCGGCTCGAGCGGAACATCATCTCCGGATGCGTCTCGACGTCGAAGAAGTCGGCGCTGCGCAGGTGCTCGTCGCGCGCCGAGCTGCGGGTGTCGATGCTGGCCATCTGCACGGTGACCTCGACGTGGGAGCGGTTGTGGTCCTCCTCGTCGAAGACGATCGTGCCGGCGACGTCGTTGAACGCCCCGCGCACCTTCGTGACCATCGCGTGGCGGGAGGAGAAGCCGATCCTCGAGTGGTCCGGGTCGACGGTCCAGGTGCCTGTGAGCTGGGAGGACATCAGCGGACCACCGTCCCCTCGGATGCCATCGGGATCGGGCGCGACGACTCCGTCGCGCGCGCCGAGGAGGTGGTGTTCGGGTGGGGCATGGGGTGCTCCTTGGAATGGGTGCCGGTCCCGGGCGCCGGGATGCGGATGCTCGGGCGGTGGGGCGTCACGGCCCCGGGTGGGACAAAACGGACGCCCGGACTCGTCCCAGGATAGAGGGCGGGTGCATGTCGCGTCGATGCGGCATGCCATGACCATGCCATGGCGGCACGTCGGCCGGCTGCAGGAGAGGCCCTTCGGCCTCCACCGCGACCCCTCGTCCAGAGATCTCTTGACGTCAAGATAATTCCGTGGTGTCATAGTGAGCAGAAGGAAGGCAAGGCATGCCTTACCTCAAGCTCGTTCACGGCCGACGGCGCCTCTCGCGCGCCGGCCCGTCCACTCCGGAAGGGAGACGCCACTCATGACCACAGACGCCGGACCCACCCGCGTCCAGCAGCTCTCCGCGTTCGTCGACCGCGCCCGCTACGAGGACCTCAGCGAGGCCGCCGCCGAGCAGCTGCGCATCCGCGTCCTCGACACCCTCGGCGTCGCGATCGGCGCCCTCGACGCGGAGCCGATGATCGCGATCCGCGAGCTCGTCGACGACCTCGGCGGCGCCCCGCGCTCGGGCCTCATCGGCGGCGGGCGCACCGCTCCCGACCGTGCCGCCTTCGTCACCAGCGGCCTCTCGCGATACCTCGACTTCATGGACTCCTACCTCGCACCGGGGGAGACCTGCCATCCCAGCGACAACCTCGGCGCCGTGCTGGCCTGCGCCGACTCCGTCGGCGCGAGCGGGAAGGAGCTGCTCACCGCGCTCGCCGTCGCCTACCAGGTCCACACCCGGCTGTCCGACGAGGCGCCCGTGCGCGCCAAGGGCTTCGACCACACCGTCCAGGGCGCCTATGCGGCGGCCGCCGGCGCCGCGAAGGCCCTGCGCCTGCCCGCCGCGCAGATCGCCCACGCGATCGCGATCTCCGGCACCGCGAACAACGCCCTGCGCGTCACCCGCACCGGGAACCTCAGCCACTGGAAGGGGCTCGCCTACCCGCAGGTCGCCAAGGAGGGGACCTTCGCCGCGCTGCTCGCCGCGCGTGGGATCACGGGCCCGGAGGAGGTCTTCGAGGGCAACAAGGGCTTCGAGGACTCCATCGCCGGTCCCTTCTCGATCGACTGGGAGGCCGAGGACCTCGAGTCCGTGCTGCGCACGATCATCAAGAAGCACAACGCGGAGATCCACTCGCAGTCCGCGCTCGACGCCGCCCAGGACGTGCGCGCCCAGGACGGCTTCTCCGCCTCCGCGATCACCGGCGTGCGCCTGCGCACCTTCGACGTCGCCCACTCGATCATCGGCGGCGGCGAGGAGGGCGACAAGCGCACCGTGCGCACCAAGGAGGAGGCCGACCACTCCTTGCCGTGGATGCTCGCCGCGGTGCTCCTGGACGGGGAGCTCACGCCCGCGCAGTACCACCACGAGCGGATCCTCGCCGACGACGTGCAGGACCTCATGCGGCTCGTCGAGATCGTCCCGGACGACGAGCTCTCGGCGCGCTTCCCGCAGGCCATGCCCGCCGACCTCGAGGTGACGCTGGCGGACGGCACCGTCTTCCGCTCCGCAGCGGACTCCTACGAAGGCTTCCACACCGACCCCCTGAGCTGGGGCGGAGCGCGTGAGAAGTTCGACGCGCTCACCGCCCCCTTCGCCTCGGCCGAGCTGCGCGATCGCATCGCCGGGATCGTCGAGGACCTCGAGCACCACGAGGTCGCCGACCTCGTGGACGCGCTCGCCCAGGTGCGCGGCACGCGCGCCTGACCCCGTCGGCCGCTCCCGGGACCGACCCGTCGGGCCCGCGTCGCGACCGCACCACGAACACCCCCGCTCTCACTCCAGGAGGAATCATGAGCAACCAGATCCCCTTCGACGTCTCGTTCAACTTTGTCCCCCGCGCGAAGCGCCCCCAGAAGCCGCGCACCGTCGGCCTCACCGAGATCCGCGCCCCCTACTACTCGACCTTCGGCACCCGCCACCTGAGCGACGTCTTCGACGTGGCGGGCCAGTGGGTCGACGGCATCAAGTGGGCCGGCGGATCCTTCGCACTGGTCCCGCCGGAGCAGGTGCGCGCCTTCTCCGACATCGCCCACGAGAACGACTCCTACGTCTCCTCGGGCGGCTGGCTCGAGACCGTGCTGCGCTACGGGGACGACGCGGTCGACCACTACCTCAAGGAGGCGAAGGAGGTCGGCTTCGACGTCATCGAGATCTCGACGGGCTTCATCATGCTGCCCACCTCAGGGCTCGAGCGCCTGGTCGAGAAGGTCGTGAAGGCCGGGCTCAAGGCCAAGCCCGAGCTCGGCATCCAGATCGGCTCGGGCGGCGACTCCGGCGAGGCCGAGCTGGCCGCCGAGGGCGCCAAGGACATCGGCGACCTCGTGGACCGCGGCAAGCGGGCCCTCGACGCCGGTGCGGAGATCATCATGATCGAGTCCGAGGGCATCACCGAGAACGTCCGCGAGTGGAACACCGGCGCCGCCGCGTCGATCATGAACGGGCTGGGCATGGAGAACGTCATGTTCGAGGCCGCCGACGGGCCCGTCTTCGAGTGGTACGTCAAGAACTACGGCAACGAGGTCAACCTCTTCGTCGACCACTCCCAGATCCTGCAGCTCGAGGGGCTGCGCCAGAACATCTGGGGCAACAAGTCGACATGGGGCCGGGTCATCAACCCCGCCTGAGACGGAGCACCTGAGACGGAGAAGGCGTCCACGACGGGCGCGGTACCGAGGACGGAGGCGACGCCCGGGAACGGGGGCGGGAGCGGGCGTGATGCCCGGGGCTCCCGCCCCCGTCCGCATGCGGGGACCTCACTCCCAGCAGATGCAGAACGGGTGCCCCGCAGGATCGGCCAGGACGTGGAAGCCTCCCGCCTGCTGCGGCGTCGCGGCCGGCTGGAGCATCCGAGCGCCGAGGTCCAGCACCTCCTGCAGCGCGGCCGGGGCGTCCGCGTGGTCGACGTAGAGGTCCGGATGGATCTGGATCCGCTGGCGCTCGGGACCCTGCCCCGGCCACTCGGGCGCCACGTGGTCCGGGGCGTGCTGCACGCCCAGCGCGATGCGGCCGTCGACGACGACGTCCCGCCAGTGCGCGAACGGACCCTCGTCGGGCCCGGCCTCTACCTCGCCGCCCAGGACCGCGGCCCAGAAGGCGGCCTCGGTCCCGGTGTCCGCGGCGTCCAGGACCATGAAGCTCTTCGTGATGTGCATGCTGCGATGCCTCCCGATGCGAGGGGGTCCGACGGGCCCGGACCCCGGACTCCAGCATCCGGGACCCTCGCGCGGGGCGCAAGCGCGGAGGCGGGATCGAGATCGTGACACAAATGTGATGAGTGCGCCCGGAGACCGCCCTCCGAGAATGCGCGAAAAGGCCGCGCCGGTGCTGGTCAGAGCGCGTTCCGGGAGGGGGTCGGATTCACGGTCCGAAATCTGCGGACACAGCACCCGGATCCGCCGGAAATCGGACGCGACGTGCGTTCCTGGGTGTTGCGAGGTTGAGAACCGCAGGTCAGGCGACCAGTATGGGACGTCGGGTCAGGGTCGGCCGCAGCATCGAAGAATCGTCATTCGCGCGCTCGAGAAGGCGGAGGAATCGCTCCGAGCGCTCGCAGAACCGCGGTTCCGGAGCGATCTGCCTGCCCCTGGCCGTTCGCCGGACGTCTACACGAGGGAGTCGATAGTGCCCGTCATCTCAGCCGACGGTCTCTTCAAAGTGTTCGGGCGCCGCCCGCAGCGGGGCGTCGATGCGCTGCGCCGCGGGAGCACCCGCGACCAGTTGCGCGAGGACGGCCTCACGGCCGCCGTCATCGACGCCTCCTTCGAGGTCGAGCCCGGTGAGATCTTCGTGGTCATGGGGCTGTCCGGCTCGGGCAAGTCCACGCTCATCCGCATGGTCAACGGGCTCCTGCCCGCGACCGCCGGAAGCCTCGAGATCGGCGGCGAGAACCTGTTCACGATGTCCGCGAAGCAGGAGCGAGAGGTGCGGCGTCGGCGGATCTCCATGGTCTTCCAGCACTTCGCCCTGCTGCCGCACCGGACCGTCGGCGAGAACGCCGCCTACGGGCTCGAGGTCAGCGGCGTGAACCGCGCCGAGCGGGAGAAGAAGGCGGAGCAGGCTCTGCAGATGGTGGGCCTCGAGGGCTGGGGCGGCTACAGCCCCTCGGCGCTCTCCGGCGGCATGCAGCAGCGCGTGGGCCTCGCCCGCGCCCTCGCCGCCGGCACCGACATCCTGCTGATGGACGAGGCCTTCAGCGCCCTGGACCCGCTGATCCGCCGCGACATGCAGGACCAGCTCGTGGACCTCCAGCAGCGCCTCGAGAAGACCATCCTGTTCATCACCCACGACCTCAACGAGGCCATGCGCATCGGCGACCGCATCGCGATGATGCGCGACGGCCGCATCGTCCAGGTGGGCACGAGCGAGGAGATCCTCAACGAGCCCGCGAACGACTACGTCGCGAAGTTCATCCAGGACGTCGACCGCAGCCGCGTGCTGACCGCCGGCGCGATCCTCGAGAAGCCCGCCGAGGTGCTCGGCACCGCCCAGGGCCCGCGCACCGCCCACAAGCTCATGCGCGAGACCCAGAACCCGTGGCTCGTGGTGCTGAACCGCGACCACACGCCGGCCGGAGTCCTCTGGGAGGACGACGTCGCCGACGCCGTGAGCGCCGGGCGCGAGGACCTGCCCTGGTCGAGCGTCCACGAGATGCCCGTGGTCCGGGAGGACACCCCGATCGCTGAGCTCTTCGCGCCGTCGGCCCAGCACCTCAGCCCCCTCGTGGTGGTCGACGGCGCCGGGAAGTTCACGGGCGTCGTGCCCCGCGTCACCCTGCTGACCGCCGCGGGCGTCGCGAACGACGAGCACCGCGGATCGCCCTCGGAGCCTCCGTCACCGCCGGATCCGACGGGGGAGAGCGGGCGCCCCGATGCGCCCGCCGCCGCCGTGGCGAGCGATCGCCGCACGATCTCCTCGGCGACTCTCGGAGACGCCGCGGACCGCGCCCCGCGCAGCGCGCATGACACGACCGAGCACCAGGGAGGGGAGGCCCGATGAACCCCGACGAGAGCATCATCCCCGCCATCCCGATCGGCGACTGGGTCGAGTCGGCCATCGACTGGCTCACGGACAACGTCGGCTGGCTGTTCGACGCCATCAAGCTGATCTTCACGTTCCTGGTCGAGAACCTCACCCTCGCCCTCACCGGGATCGCGCCGATCGCGCTGATCATCATCTGCGCCCTGCTCGCATGGGCCGTGCGCTCCTGGAAGTTCGCGATCGGCACCGTCATCATGTTCGCGCTCGTGCTGTCCATGGGGCAGTGGGTGCACATGATGGAGACCACCGCGCTGGTGCTGGTGGCGACCGTGATCGCCGTGGTGATCGCGATCCCAGTGGGCGTGCTCGCCGCGCGCAACCGCGTGGTCAGCGCGATCGTCAGGCCGATCCTGGACTTCATGCAGACGATGCCCGCCTTCGTCTACCTGATCCCCGCGGTCACCATGTTCTCCATCGGCGTGGTGCCCGGCATGGTCGCGACGATCATCTTCGCGCTGCCGCCCGGGGTGCGCATGACAGAGCTGGGCATCCGCCAGGTCGACGGCGAGACCGTCGAGGCCGGCGAGGCCTTCGGCGCCACCCCCTGGCAGATCCTGCGCGGCATCCAGCTGCCGCTCGCCGTGCCCACGATCATGGCCGGCGTCAACCAGGTCATCATGCTCGCCCTCTCGATGGGCGTCATCGCCGGCATGATCGGCGCTCCGGGGCTCGGCAAGCAGGTCGTCCAGGCGATCTCGAGCCTCGACCTGCCGCTCGGCGTCGAGGCCGGACTGTCCGTCGTCTTCCTCGCCGTGTTCCTCGATCGCCTCACCGCCGCCCTGGGCACGCCGAACCAGTACGGCAGCTCCCTGATCGCGCTCGCGCGGAAGGCGCGCGGCAACCGGGCGAAGAAGTCCGCGTCGGCCGCCGCGGCGTCGTCCTCCGCGAACGCCCCGAGCGCCTCGAGCGGATCGGCGGTCGCGTCCGCATCGGCCGACTCGAACGCCTGATCCCCGCCGCATCCCACATCCCGACCGAAGGAGA
Source organism: Brachybacterium sp. ACRRE (assembly GCF_022346485.1). NCBI lineage: Bacteria > Bacillati > Actinomycetota > Actinomycetes > Micrococcales > Dermabacteraceae > Brachybacterium > Brachybacterium sp. ACRRE. The sequence goes on from NZ_JAKRMO010000027.1 coordinate 40,504, forward strand.
GAAGCAGAGATGAACGAACGACACGTCCTCAGCACCCGCCCCCTCGCCCGCCGCAGCGCCCTCGTCGGCGGCGCGGGCCTCGTGGGACTCGGCCTCGCGGCCTGCTCCGGGAACGCCACCACCGGCGGCGACTCGGGCGACTCCGGCGACAGTGGCGGCAAGGAGATCGTCATGGGCTACGTCCCCTCGTGGACGGACGGCCTGAGCACCGCCTACCTGCTGGACAACCGCCTCACCGAGATGGGCTACTCCGTCAAGCACCAGGAGATCGAGGAGCCCGCGGCGCTGTACGCGGGGCTCGCCAAGGGCGACATCGACATCTACCCGTCGGCATGGCCCGAGGTCACCCACAAGAAGTACATGGACAAGTACGGCGACGACATCGACGACCTCGACACGTACTACGGAAACGCGGTGCTCACCATCGCCGTCCCGAAGTACACGAAGATCGAGTCGATCGCCGACCTCAAGGGCAACGCCGACATGTTCGACGGGAAGATCATCGGCATCGAGCCCGGCGCCGGCCTCACCGGCGTGGTCAAGGACGACGCGATGCCCGCGTACGGCCTCGACAAGGAGTACGAGCTCGTCACCTCCTCGACGACCGCCATGCTCAGCGAGCTGAAGAAGGCGACCGACGCGGAGAAGGACATCGTCGTCACCCTGTGGCGCCCCTTCTGGGCCAACACGGCATTCCCCGTGAAGGACCTCAAGGACCCCGAGGGGGCCATGGGCAAGAAGGAAGGCCTGCACTTCCTGGGGAAGAAGGACTTCGCCGACGACTTCGCGGACGCCGCGGAGTTCATCGGCGGCATCAAGCTCGACGACAAGCAGTACAACAGCCTCGAGGATCTCGTGGTCAACGAGTACGGCAAGGGCAAGGAGGCCGACGCCGTCAAGAAGTGGCTCGAGGACAACCCCGACGTCCTGCCCGAGGTCAAGAAGAGCTGACCGGGGGGAACGCCCCGGAGGGCCCGCCGCCTCATGCGTGAGGCGGCGGGCCCTGCGCCGTCCGAACCCCCGCCACGCCCGCCCCGACCACGAGCACGAGGTGCCTCCATGACCGACGCCCCTGATCCCTCCTTCCCCGCCCTGCACCGCGTGCACCCGAGCGGCTGGATCAACGACCCCAACGGGATCGTGCGCACGGACGGCCGTTGGCACGTGCACTTCCAGCACAACCCGGCCGCGCCGCGGCACGGGGACATCCGCTGGGGCCACATGTCGTCCCCCGATCTGGTGAGCTGGCGCGCCGAGCCCGACAGCCTGAGCCCCCGCCCCGGCGAGGCCGATGCGGGCGGCTGCTGGAGCGGGGTCGCCCTCCTCGATCCCGCCCGTGACCACGCGCCCGCCCTCGTCTACTCGGGCGTCGACGGCATCGACGACGAGCACGCGCGGGTGATGCTCGCGCGCACCAGCGCGGACATGACCGAGATCCTCGAGCCCGGACATGTGGTCGCGGACGTCCCTGAGGACCTGCGCCTGCTGGGCGTGCGCGACCCCTTCGTGTTCGAGGCCTTCGGACATCGCTATGCGGTCCAGGGCGCCGGGATCCTCGACGCCGCCGGGACGGACGGGGACGATGCCGCCCCCGCGACGCCCGCGCTGCTGCTGTACGGCTGCGACGACCTGGAGAGCTGGGAGCCGCTGGGCACCCTGTTGACCGGGGAGGACCCGATCGCCGGGGAGATCGCGCCCGCGGAGATCTGGGAGTGCCCGCAGCTGGTGCAGGTGGACGGCGACTGGGTGCTGCTGCTCTCCCTGTGGGATCGCCGGGGCCCTGCGGAGGGGCGGACCTCCCGCACGGTGCACCTCGTCGGCGCCCTCGAGCAGGACGAGCGCGGGCTCCCGCGGTTCGTCGCCCGCGCCGGCGGGCCGATCGACTCCGGTCCCGATCTCTACGCGCCGCAGGCGGTGCAGGACCGCGAGGACGATCGCGTGCTGATGTGGGGCTGGTCCTGGGAGGGGGAGGAGCGCACCCAGGAGCAGGCCGACGCCCAGGGCTGGGCCGGGTGCCTCACCTTCCCCCGTGAGCTCGCGCTCGAGAACGACCGTCTGCTCGCGCGGGTGCCGCGGGAGATCGACGCGCTGCGGGCACGCGAGGAGCTCGTGATCGGCAACGCCGTCCAGGTCGGGGCGCCGCCGCGCCTCGAGGTGCGCGCACCCCACGGGGCGCGCGTGGAGGTGCTCGCTGCGGACGGCGCCTCCCACGAGGTCGTCGCCCTCGACGGCGCCCTGCGGATCTTCGTCGACGGCAGCCTCCTCGAGGCGATCGGGGAGCGCACCCTGCCGCACACGCGCCGCGTGCACCTCGCCGACGGCGAGCAGCTGCGGATCAGCGGCCAGGAGCTGCAGGCCTGGAGCCTGCGCATCCCCGCATCCTCGGAGTGAGCGCCCACCGCGTGCGCCCCCGGCCGCTGCCGGTAGCCTCGCGAGTGTGAGGATCGAACTCGTGCTCGGCGCCGGCTCGGCATTCGGGCTCGCGCACCTCGGCGTGCTGCGCGCACTGCGCGAGCGCGGCCACGAGATCGTGCGGCTGCACGGCTGCTCGATGGGGGCGCTCGTCGCCGGCGCGGTCGCCGCCGGGAGCGTGCGCACGCTCGAAGCGCTCGCGGATCGGGCGGGGCCGCTGGATGCACTGCGCCTGGTCGATCTGCACGCGCACGGAGCCGGTCTGGTGGGCGGACGCCGCATCGAGGACCTTCTCGCCGAGCTCTACGGGGAGCGCCGCATCGAGGAGCTCGACCTCCCCCTGCGCGTGGTCGCCACCGACGTCGCCACGTGGCTCCCGGTCTCGTTCGAGAGCGGCTCGCTGCGAGCGGCGGTGCGTGCCTCGATCGGTGTGCCCGCCCTGCTCCCTCCCGTCGAGATCGACGGCCGGGTGCTCGCGGACGGCACGCTCGTGCAGCCGCTGCCCGTGCCCGAGGAGCCCGATCCCCGGGCCCAGCGGGTGCTCGCCGTGAGCGTGCTGGGTCCTCCGTCCTCGGACCCCTGGGCAGCCGGCGTCCCGCGGCGACGCACCGCGCGCTACGTGATGGACTCCCTGAGCATCGCCCAGCACGGCATCGAGCAGGCCGTGCTGGCCGCCCACCCCGAGGTGGCGCTGCTGCAGCTGCCGACGGGGGACGGCGCCTCGGCGCTGTCGTTCCATCGGGCGGGGCGGATCTCCGCACGCGGCCATCTCATCGCCCGCGAGCAGCTTCCCGCCCTCGGGCTCTGAGAGCACCCGACTCAGTGACGGCGACCGGTGTCCGGGGCCGCCACCACGGTCGGCCGATGCAGGTGGAGGCGGGGGACCGTCCGGCACAGGCGCTCGCACACGGCGTCGACGGCGGGGACGCCGACCATCCCCACCCAGAGGGCGCGATCGCCCACGGCGGGGTCCTCGGGCACGAGCCACTCGTCGGCGAAGGCGCTCAGCGCCGCGGCGGCGCGCTCGCCGCGCGGCAGGGCCGGGCCGGGTCGGGGCTGGGAGGCCTCGGGGAGGCCCAGGGAACGGGCGGCCGAGGGATGCGCACCGCGCGCTCCCCACAGCGACTCGGCCGAGAAGGGCACGAGGCGCGGCAGCACCGTGAGCATCATGCGGCCGGGGAGATCGAGCGGAGGACGCCGGGCACGCGAGAGCTCGAGGACCACCGCGCCGCCCACATCCTCGTTCAGATGCTGGCACATCGTGAAGATGAGCCCCAGATCATGCTCGTCGCCGAGGATCAGGCAGCGGTCCGGCAGGTGCTCCACGTCAGTCCTTGCACTCGTGCTCCCCGGCGCCGATGACGGCCCGCCGGGCTGGTGGGCAGGGCTTGCGCCCTGCGGTGACGCCACCGTAGCCACGTCGCCAGCAATTTCGCAAAGCGTGACTTGCGGAAATGGACACGCGTCCGTGATGACGGGACGTCGGTCCCGGTCACGCATGGGCCCCGCGCGGTAGCGTCGAGGCGTGAACGCCTCCGATCCCGCAACCCATCCCGCCTCTGGCTCGTCTCCCGTCACCTCCCTCGAAAACCTCGCGGACGAGCTGCTCGACGCCGCGGCCTCGGCGCACAGCGGCCGCGCCGGCCGACCCTTCCACGGCATCGATGCGCATGCCGATGGCGGGACAGCGCACGGAACCGGACGCCCGGGCGTGCTCACGCAGATCGTCCTCGCCCTCACCGAGGGATCGCGGCTCTCGGATCACGAGAACCCCGGGGAGGCGACCCTGCAGACCCTCCGGGGACGGGTGCGGATGCGGGCAGGGGAGCGCACGTTCGAGCTCTCGGCCGGGGAGCTGCTGGTGATCCCGCAGGAGCGCCACGATCTCGTGGCCCTCGAGGACGCCGTGGTGATCCTGACGATCGCCCGTCGCACCGAGGCCGGGCAGGAGAAGCGGGCATGAGCGCGCTCGCCGTGGTCCTCGCCCTGACCTTCGTGTGGATCGGGCTGATCGTCGGACTCTCCTTCATCGAGGCGCCCGTGAAGTTCCAGGCGCCGGGCGTCACCCTCGCCCTGGGCCTCGGGATCGGCCGGCTCGTCTTCCGGGTCCTGCACGCCGTGCAGATCGCGATCGTCGTGGTGGTCGTGGTCTGCCTGGTGCTCGGGGCCGGCGCGGGCATCCCTGCGCCCGCCGTGGCGGGACTCGTGCTCGCGATCCTCATGCTCATCGGCCAGCTGGCCGTGGTCCAGCCTCGCCTGACCCGCCGCTCGAACGCCGTGCTCGCGGGCGAGGACGCTCCGCGATCACGCGCCCACCATGCCTACGTCGCCCTCGAGCTGCTGAAGCTCGTGGGCCTCCTGGTCGGCGGCATCGCCCTGCTCGCGCACCTGGTCGCGCTGGCCGGCTGAACGGAGCGACCGGTCTCCGCCCGGACGGTGTCGCGCCGGAAAAGCGCTCGCGCCCTTCGAGGTGCTGCCCGCAGACTGGTGGCGAGCATCGGGCACGGAGCGGCATCGAGGTCTTCCGCAGATGTCCCGCGTCTTGACCGGTCCGCGCTGCTCGGGCATCAGCCCTTCGGGGCCCGGGGTTCGACTCCCCAGACACAAGGTCGTCGCCGGCTGCGGGTTCGCCGCGGAACGGACCAGCGGCCCGGGTCCGATCCTGTGCACGCCGGTGCGCCGGCCTCGGCAGGGGACGCCCCGGGGCCCCGTCCCTCCGCGTCCGCGCCCGGCGACGACCGCACACACTCAGCCTCAGCATGGACTCCAGGAGGGACGCGACATGATCCTCAGCCGACGCCGCAGCGCCTCGGCGGCCTTCGCCGTCGTGGACGAGGGCTCCGCCACGTGGGAGCGGGCTGCGCTTCTCTCGCCCGTCGCCGTGCCCGGCAGCGCTGTGGTGCGCGCCCGCGGGGAGCGGCTCGAGAAGATCTCGCGCCGCGAGGTCGCGCGCCCTGCGGACCGGTTCCGCCAGGTCGACATGCGCCGGCGCCAGCTCGTGCTGAGCCCGCAGTCGATCCCCGCCGCCGAGGGCATCGACGTGCACGTCACGGCCGTCGTCACCGTGCGGGTGGGCGATCCCGTCGCCTTCGCCGCGGCCGCCGAGGATCCCGACGCCGAGGTCTACCTCGCGGTGCAGATCGCGCTGCGCGACGCCGTCGCCGCGGTCCCCCTGGATGACGTCCTGCAGCGTCGCGTGGATCTCGACGGCGTGCGCCGCGCCGCGAGCCTGGCAGCCGCTGGGGTGGGTCTCGAGCTTGTCGCGGTGGTCCTCAAGGACGCCTCGGCCCCGCGCCAGGTCGCACTCGCGCGCGAGGAGGAGCAGGTCGTCCAGATCACCTCCCGCACCGCGATGGAGCGTGCCCGTGCCGAGGTCAAGGCCACCCGCGCCCGCCTCGCCGCCGCGCAGATGCTCGAACGGAGCCCGATCCTGGCCGGCGTGCGACTGCTCGAGGCACTTCCTGCCGGCGCGACTCTCAAGGTCGATGCCGGGACGCTGCCGGGCCTGAGCGGCACGGTGAGCGGGACCGGCACGAGCGACGACGCCTGAGGCGACAGCAGGCGCTGGACATGACGACGGCCCGGACACCAGGGTGTCCGGGCCGTCGGATGTCGGCTGTCCGGCTCGCGGCCGCTCAGGCCGCGAGCGGGTCAGGCGTCGATCGCGGAGCGATCACTCCTCGTCGGAGACCGCCGGGGTGCGCGCGCCGAGCTCGGCGTCCAGGCGCAGGATGCCCGAGCCGTCGTCGCCCACGCGCTTCACGCGGCCGATGATCTCGGAGACGGTCGACTCCTCCTCGATCTGCTCGTCGATGAACCACTGCAGCAGCGGCACCGAGTCGAGGTCGCCCTCCTTGTCGGCCGAGCGGTAGAGCTCGCGGATCGACTCGGAGACCTTCTCCTCGTGGGCGAGGGCCGCCTCGAAGATCGCCAGCACCGAGAGGCCGGGAGCGACCTCGGGGGCGGCGATGGTGCCGATCTGGGCGTGGTTGCCGCGGTCGGAGACGTGGGCGATGAACTTGTTGGCGTGGACCAGCTCCTCCTCGGCCTGGGCCTGGAGCCAGGCGGCGATGCCGGGGAGGTCCTGCTCGTCCGCCTCGACGGCGAGCTGACGGTAGGTGGCGAATGCGGCGAGCTCCAGGGTGATCTGGGCCTGGAACTTCTTCTCGAGATCAGTGCTCATCTTCATGGAGCTGACACTAGCCGCCCGATCCGTCGTTGTCAGCCATGAGAAGGCTCGGCTTCGTCGCCGAGCAGTATGCCTTGGTCGCGCGCACCAGCGCCCCTTCCCGGAGTCGGCGGGACGGATATCGGTGCAGGTGAGGGAGAGATCCTGGGGTCCGTTGGGCGGTGACGGCGCCTCGGGGGCGCAGGCCGGACCGCGCGCGGGTACCCGACAGCGGGAACGGGTGTGACCAGGGCTACTCGCGGGTCGCGCGAGCTCAGGGGATGTCGGCCGCCGGAAGCCCCTCGATCGCCCCGGACACAGGCCCTCAGCCGTCGGACGAACCTCCGTCGGACACCTCGCCGTCACCGCCGAACAGGGCTTGCCCGAACATCGTCTCGCCCTCGGCGACGCCCGGCAGGATCGCGAACAGGCCGCTCGCGACGTGCTGGAGGTACTCGGTGAGGGCGTCGTGCTTGGTCATCCGGTCCAGGACCGGGTAGAAGCCCGTGCGGGGATCGCGCACGAACGCCTCGAAGAACAGCCCCGCGTTGATGCGGCCCAGCGAGTCGCTGCCCTCCGTGAAGTTGAAGCCGCGGCGCAGCATGCGCGCCCCGTCGTTCTGGTCGGGGGAGACCATGCGGATGTGGGCGTCGGTCGGGATCAGCGGTGAGGCGGATCCTCCGGCCGCGAGGTCCGGCGCCGTGAACTCCTGCGAGGCCGCGGTCGGGTCGGTGATCGACAGCGGAGCGCCGAAGCGCTTGTCGCGGCCGATGATCTCCTCCTGCTCGATCAGGCGCAGACGGTCCCACACCTCGAGCTCCATCCGGATCTTGCGGATGATCAGGTAGGTGCCGCCGCGCAGCCAGTCCGCGCCGTCGTCGTCCGCTCCCACCCAGAGGTGCTCGGCCAGCGCCTCCGCGCCGTCCTCCGCCTTCATGTTGGAGGTGCCGTCCTTGAAGCCGAAGAGGTTGCGGGGAGTCTCCTGCGCGGTCGAGGTCGAGGAGGTGCGGCCGTAGCCGATCTGGGTCCAGCGCAGCGCGGCCGATCCGAAGGCCAGACGGGTGAGATTGCGGATCGCATGCATCGCGACCTGGGCGTCGTCCGCGCAGGCCTGCACCACGAGGTCCCCGTCGGACTGGGCCTCGCGCAGCGTCTCGTTGGCGAAGCGCGGCACCCCCTGGGTGAGCACCTCGGTCGCGCGCGAGGCGAGGCCGAAGCGGTCCCTGCCGTCCTCGTCGCGGAACAGGGACGGGCCCACGCCCACGGTGATCGTCAGCGAGCTGGGCGGATATCCCCAGGCCTCGCCGGTGTCGCGCGGGGCCGCCTGCCGGTTCGCGAGCGGCTGCCCGCCCACGAGCTCGCCCGCGCACATCTGCTCGCTCGCCGTGCACCAGGTGCCCATGAGCTCGCGCAGGCCGGCCAGGCTCGTGGCGGTGACGTCGTAGGCGGCGGTGAACAGGTAGTCCTGCGCGGGCGTGACGATGCCCTGCTGGTGCTCCCCGCGGAACGGGTGGGAGGTCTCCAGTGGATCAGGGGTCGACGCGGGCGGGGGAGCCGCGGCCCGCCCGCCCGTGTAGCCCAGCAG
>NZ_JAKRMO010000028.1:0-48555 GCF_022346485.1 Brachybacterium sp. ACRRE
GACGTGCAGCGCCTGGGCGAGCGGACGACGGGGACGGGGATCAGGTCCCCTAGGCGTGCGCGGGAGCGGCGCGACGGGCGATGAGGAGCACGTCCTCGCCCAGGCGCTGCACGTCCTCGGTGTGCCAGCGCGGGGCGTCGGCGAGGGTCGGGATGCCGAGGTCGGAGATCGCCGATCGACCGCTCTCCCCGAGGTGCAGGGGCGCGAGGTAGGCGTGGATCTCGTCGATCAGGCCCGCGCGGAGGAAGGCGGTGGCGAGCCCCGGCCCGCCCTCCAGCACGGCGTGGCCGACGCCGCGGGCGGCGAGCGCGGCGAGGACCTCCTGCGGCTCGTGCGTGCGCAGGTGCAGGAATCGCCCGTCGGTGCCGCGCACTGCAGCGTCCTCGGGGACGTCGCGACGTCCGACGACGACGCGCAGCGGCTGGCTGGACACGGAAGGTCGGGGCTGCACGAAAGTTTCGGGGCCAGCGGCAGGGTCCGGCCGGGCGGCAGCGTCCGGCCGGGCGGCAGGCTCCGCTCGGGCGGTGAGCGACGGGTCGTCGGCGAGCATGGTGCCGGTGCCGACGATGATCGCGTCGGTCCGGGCGCGCACCGTGTGGGCGTGGGCGCGGGACGCCTCGCCGGTGATCCACCGGCTGGTGCCGTCGGCCGCGGCGACCTTGCCGTCCAGGCTCGTCGCCGTCTTCAGCACGAGGTGCACGGTGGTCTGCTCGGGGTTCAGCGGCTGCTCGGAGTCCGATGCCTGCTCCGGGGCTGTCGCCCGCTCCGGCTCCGACGCCCCGGCTGCGTCCCGAGCTGCCCGAGCGGCCTGATCGAGCCAGCCGGCCAGGAGCTCGCGCGACTGCTCTTCCCGCAGGCCGCCCACCACGTCGACGCCGGCCGCCGCGAGCTCGCGGGCGCCTCCGCCCGAGGCGGCGCCGAGGTCGGCCAGGGCGAAGACGACGCGGGCGATCCCGGCGTCGCGCAGCGCCCTCGTGCAGGGGCCGGTGCGGCCGGTGTGCGCGCAGGGTTCGAGGGTGACCACGGCGGTCGCGCCGCGGGTCTCGCCGCCTCGGGAGCGCGCGTCGGCGATGGCCGCGACCTCGGCGTGGGGCGTGCCGGCGCCGCGGTGCCAGCCCTCGCCGAGGGTCGTCCCGTCGGCCGCGAGGAGGACGCAGCCCACGCGGGGGTTCGCATCCTCGGCAGGCCCGCGCGTGGCGAGCGCGAGCGCGCGGTCCATCGCGGCGCGCTCGTCGGGCGTCGCGGATGCGGCGGATGGGGGCGTGTGGTGCCCGTGCACGGAAGCCTCCGGATCGGCGGTGGTCCGGGGCGATGGCACGGCGGCAGAAGCGTCACCGGGGCGGACGACGGCGAGCCGACGCCGCGCACAGCGACGCCACATCTCCTCCCATCCGGACTTTTACCGTCGGTCCTGGAGTTCCACCAGGTCAACCGGCTCCCGAGGGAGCCGGGTCGCGGACTGTCACCGCCGGTTCAGAGTTTCACTGACCCCGGAGAATGTGGTTCATTCGCGAGCGACACTAGCACCGCGATCCGGGTGCTCGAGAAGTCGGTGTCGCGGTGTGAACACCGCGGCGCCCTCAGGCGACGCGGTCGGGGAACTCGACCCTCATGCCGTGCAGGCGGTATCCCGCGACGACGTCGTCCCACGAGATCTCAGGGGCGCGTACGAGGCGCGGAGCGGCGGCGAGCAGATGCTCCAGCAGCACCGCCGACTCGGTGATCGCGAGGTGCTCGCCGGGGCAGCGATGGGGCCCCGCGCCGAAGCTGAGCCCGGCGGGCGAGACCCCGCGCGGCAGCGGGCGGTGGGGCCGGAGCTCGAGCGGATCCTCCCCCATGACCTGCGCGTCCGCGTTGGCGTCCCGGACATGGACGTCGATCAGGTCACCGGGCCGGACGTCGGCCGCCGCGGGGCATCCGGACACGTCGAAGGGCTCCCGGGCACGGCGGTAGAGGTGCCCGACCACGGGCTCGAGCCGGATGATCTCCCGCAGGATCGCGGCCTTCTCTTCGCGGTCGCCGGCGAGGAACTCCGTGCGCAGCGCCTCGTCGTCCAGGAGGCGCCAGCACGCCATCACCAGGAACTCGCGGGTGGTGATCATGCCGGCGCTCGCGTAGGTGACGCATTCGACGAGGATGTCGGCGCCGCGCGCGCCCTGGTCGAGCAGGTGGCTGATCACGTCGTCGGCGGGATGTCGGCGTCGCCGGCGGATCGCCGGGCGGACGTCGCGCAGGTGGAAGGCGGCGAGCGGTCCGAGCCCGCGTGCGGCGGCGAGCGCCCACTGCGGCAAGGAGCGGCCCCAGCGCGGGCGGGTGAGGTCGACGTCCGGCTGCCGCTGCAGGCGCACGAGCCGGCGCGACATCGCCTCCAGGGGCGAGGCGGTGAGGCCGACGATCTCGCGGCTCACCGCCACCGAGTAGAGCAACGCGAGGTGACCGAGGTCGCAGCCACCCTCGCGGACCGCCTCACCGACGAGGCGGACGGCCTCGCGCTCCATGGTCTCCGCGCTGGAGCGCTCGACGCCCTGCGGGGAGAAGAAGCGGCCGACGGCGCGGCGCTGGGCGTCGTGGCCGGGTCCGTCGGACAGCAGGATCGGGTGGCGGCGCAGTCGGCCGCGCGGGATCGCCTCCGCGGTGAACCCTGCCTGCGTCGTGCCCTCGCGGCGCCGGAGCACCTCTCGCCCAGCCGTGTGGGAACGGATCCGCCAGACACGCGGGACTCGGGAGCCGCCGGGCCGGTCAGCGCCCGGATCCGCACCGGGGACGCGCGGACCCTTCAGCAGGGACCGCAGGCCGAGAGGGCCCGCGCCGGGGATGTCGCTGTGCAGCGGGCAGCCGCGTTCCTCGGGCCGATCCGAGCGTCGGGAGCCGGCAGGATCGGCACCGGGGCCGGTGGGGTCGGCGCCGGAGCCACTGGGGTCCGCGCGGGCGTCGTCGGAGCCGGTGGGGTCGCGGCTCACCGCAGCCTCCCGTCGAGCTCCGCGATCACGGCGCCGAGCACGCGGGCGGCGGGTGCGGGGACGGCGTCCTCGGCCTCCGTCAGGACGGCGCGCGCCTGCGCCACCTCCCGCGCGACGAGCGCCTGCACATGCGCCTCGGCGCCGCAGTCCGCGAGCAGGGAGCGCACGTGCCGACCGTCGGGAGCGCGCAGGTCCGCGCGTCCCAGGGCCGCCTCGATGCGCGGCCAGTCCGAGGTGCCGCGGGCGAAGTCGGTGATCGCCGTCTGCTTGCCCTCGCGCAGGTCGGAGCTGGGGTCCTTGCCGTGCTCGGCGGCGGACCCGAACACGGAGAGCGCGTCGTCCTGATGCTGGAAGGCGATGCCCAGTTGCCGTCCGGCGCTCGTGAGCGCCTCGCGCGCGGGCTCGGGGGCGCCGGCCAGGACGCAGGCCGCGCGCAGGGGCAGCTCGAAGCTGTAGGTGGCCGTCTTGGTGCGGGTCATCTCCGCGATCACGTCCGTCTCGGGGGCGACGATGCCGTCGCTGAGCGAGACGTCGAGGAACTCGCCGACGGCGGACTCGGCGACGGCATCGCCCAGAGCGTCCAGCAGCGCGAGACGCTCGGAGCGGGGCAGGTCGACGCGCGCGAACACCTGGTGGGCGAGGGCGAGCATCTGGTCGCCGACCAGGACGGCGGTGCTGCGGGCCCAGTGGCTGCGACGGTCGTCCGTCCCCGCCGACCCCGAGTCCGAGTCCGTCCCCGCCGGGCCCGAGCCCGACCCAGAATCCGAGTCCGAATCAGAGCCCCGCTCCTGGGCGATCAGGGCGCCGACGAGATTGGCGCGGCCGCGCCGGGTGAGGTCGTTGTCGATGACGTCGTCGTGGAGGAGGAAGGCGAAGTGGAGCACCTCGAGCGCCGCGGCGAGACGCACCGCCTCGGCGCGTTCGGCGACGGGACGGCCCGTGCGCGAGGGGAGGTCGGCGCTCAGGGCGTCGAAGGTCTCCAGCAGCAGTCGCGGGCGCAGGAGCTTCCCTCCCGGGAGCTGCGCGGCGGCGAGCTCCCAGAGCTGCAGGACCTCCGCCCCGTGACGGCGTGCGCGCCGGGACCCTTCGTCCATCAGCCGTGCCGTCGCCCGGCGGACGTCCTCGCTCACGTCCATCACGGGATCGCCGGAGCTGGCGGGGAGGTCTCCGGCCAGGCGGAGATCCCCCGGGACGCGGACGTCGTGCGCCGCGGCGTCGACCTGGTCCTCGACGGCATCGATCTCCTCCATCGGCTCGCTGCTCATCTCCACCATCGTCCCCTTGTCTGCATGGTGCCTGCACCGCGCGCCTCACGGAACCGAGCGGCGCCGCGGAGTGCCTCAGCATGTCATCTTCCTCGGGAAGATTCCAGCCATGGAAGCAGAATTCATCGGGCGGCAGTAGGGTGGCCGCCATGACCGAGCCCGGCACGCGCGACACCGCCGCACCCGAGTCGCCCACGAGCACGCCCGACCGTCGGCCCTGGCGCGTCCACGACCTCGCCGCGAGCGATCCCGAGGGCGAGCTGGCCGACCGCTCGGGACTCGACGAGACCGCCGAGCGCGAGATCGACGACCTGATGGCGGCGCTCGTCGCCCTGCGTCGGGCCGAGGAGGAGCTCTCCTCCGCATCGCGCGCCTTCATGGACCTCGGCGCGACGGACATGCGCGCCCTGCACTACCTCATCGCCGCAGCCCACACGGGTGAGCTGGCGACGCCGGGGGCCCTCGGCGAGCACCTGGGCATCTCCTCGGGCGCGACCACGAAGCTGCTGGACCGGCTCGCCCGGGGCGGGCACATCACGCGCGGGCACCACCCCGCGGACCGTCGGGCGGTGACGATCGCCGTCTCCCCCGCGACCCGCCGCGCGGCGATGGACTCGATGGGCCGCCAGCAGGCGGGGCGAGTGCGCGCCGCTGCGCGTCTGAGCTCGGAGGAGCGCGGGACCGTCACCCGCTTCCTGCTCGACATGGCCGGCGAGCTGTCCCCTGCGGGTCTGGACTGGGCGGAGGGCTCGACGAGGAGCGCTGGAGCACCGCATGCACGGTGAGTACCTGATCCTGCTGGGGCTGTGCCTGCTGGTGACGCTGCCGCTCGAGTTCGTCATCGGAGCGCGCGTGCACCGCAGCCCGCGTCGTCTGCTCGCGGCCCTGCTCCCGACCGCGATCATCTTCCTGGCCTGGGACTACGTGGGGATCCACAGGCATCACTGGTGGTACGACCCCGCGAAGATCTCCGGGGTCACGCTGCCCGGCGGCATGCCGCTCGAGGAGCTGCTGTTCTTCCTGGTGATCCCGATCTGCGCACTGCTCACGCTCGAGGCCGTGGAGATCCTCCTCGGCCGGATCCGCCGACGGACCCGCCGTCGGGCCCGCCCCGCCGACGAGGAGAGGAGGAGCCGGAGTGCCTGAGTACACGATCCTCACCGTCATCGCGCTCCTCGCCGTCCCCGCGCTCGAGCTGCTGTGGCTGCGCACGGGCCTGTTCCGCCGCCCCGCCTACTGGATCTCGATGGCCATCGTGCTCGGCTTCCAGGTGCTCGTGGACGGCTGGCTGACGAAGCTCTCCGCCCCGATCGTCCTCTACGACGACGCGATGACCCTGGGCATCCGCTTCCCCTTCGACATCCCGATCGAGGACTTCGGATTCGGCGCCGCGATGGTCACCCTCGCGATGCTGCTGTGGACGCGCGCGGGATCATCGGAGGCGGCGGACGAGCACGGCAGGGCGCAGCGATGAGCGCGCGTCCCGGCCGCGACCGCCGCGCCGTCCTGCATCGCGGGCCGACGGGGCGCGCGAGCGCACCGGCGAAGGACGTCGTGGTGGTCGGCGGCGGGATCGCGGGCATCTCGGCCGCCACCGTGCTCGCCGAGCGGGGCGTGCGCGTGCACCTCCTCGAGGCGCGCGGCACCTGGGGCGGCAGGGCGCGCTCGTGGGACCTGGGCGACGGACGCTCCATGAGCCGCGGCTTCCATGCCTTCTTCCGCCAGTACTACACGCTGCGCCGTCTGCTCGCCCGCGCCGACCCGTCCCTGACGCGCCTGCGGGACATCGGCGACTATCCGCTGCAGCTCGCGGACGGGCCCCGCGACACCTTCCGCGGCATCCCCCGCACCCCGCCGTGGAGCGTCGCGGCCTTCGCCCTGCGCAGCGACAGCTTCCCGCTGCGCGAGCTCGCCCGGGTCGACGTGCGCCGCGCCCTGGACCTGCTGCGCGTCGACTTCCCCGGCACTTTCCGCGCGCTCGACGGGACGAGCGCGCAGGACGTGCTCGATGCGCTGCGCTTCCCCCACGACGCCCGGCACCTCGCGCTCGAGGTCTTCGCGCGGTCCTTCTTCGCCGACCCCCGCGAGTTCTCCGGCGGGGAGCTCGTGGGCATGTTCCACGCCTACTTCATGGGGTCCGCGGAGGGTTTGATCTTCGACGTTCCCTGCGACACCTACTCCCCCACGCTCTGGGATCCGCTCGTCGAGCGCCTGCGCTCCCTGGGTGCGGACGCCCGCACGTCCGTCGTCGTGCACGGCATCGAGAGCCTGCCGCGCCGGGCGGCCGACGGGTCAGGGACGCCGCGCGATCTCCTGGTGAGGACCGCCGAGGGCGACCTGCGCACCGACGCCGTGGTGATGGCCGCCGATCCCCGCTCCGCGCGCACCCTCCTGGGCTCCACCGCCGCGGCCGTGCCGGGGTGGCAGGGCTGGCTCGATCGCGTCTCCGCGCAGCGCAACGCACCGCCCTTCGCCGTGCTGCGGCTGTGGCTCGATCGCCCCGCCGCGCCGGACTCCCCCGCGTTCCTGGGCACCAGCGGCTTCGGGCCGCTGGACAACGTCTCGATGGTGGACCGCTTCGAGCGGACCGCGCACGACTGGGCGCAGCGCCACCACGGAAGCGTGGTCGAGCTGCACGCCTACGCGCTCGACGGCGCCGCCGCGCCTTCCGCCCACGCGTCCGCCCACGGGTCCGCCGACGAGTCCGCCGACGACACCTCTCGAGGCGGGAGGCTGCGCGACAAGCTGCTGCGGCAGATGCACCGCCTGCACCCTGAGCTCGCCGACGCGCGCATCCTCCACGAGCAGTGGCTGGTCGAGGACGACTGCCCGCTCGTGGGCACCGAGCCGTGGGACGAGCGCCCGGGCGTGGACACGCCGGACGCCCGCATCGTCGTCGCCGGGGACTGGCTGCGCACACGGGAGCCGGTCGCCCTCATGGAGCGCGCCGCGCTCACGGGGGTGCGGGCGGCGAACAGTCTGCTCGCCCGCTGGGGCGTGCGCGGCGAGGACTGGTGGACGGTGCCGATGACGGGCGTGCTGCGCCGCGCCCGGTCCCGGCGGCCCCGGCGGCCGTGAGAGCCCCGCGGTCTCTATGAGATCCCCGCGGTCTGCATGAGATCCCTGCGGTCTACAGGGGCTCCGGGAGCGGCGTGCTGGTGGTGTCCCCGCGCAGGCGCTTGAGCACGTTCTCGGCGCTGATCAGGCACATCGGCACCCCGACGCCCGGCACAGTGGTTCCCCCGGCGTACAGGAGGCCGTCGACCCTCCGGCTGCGGTTGCTGCCGCGCAGGAACGCGGACTGCCGCAGCGTGTGGGCGGGCCCGAGGGCGTTGCCGCGCCAGGAGTGGAAGGCATCGGTGAAGTCGCCGGGGCCGACGGTGCGGCGCAGCTCGATGCGCTCGGCGAGGTCAGGCACGTGCGCCTTCTCGGCGATCTGCGCGATGGCGCGGTCCACCGCCTGCTCGACCTCCGCGTCGCCCGCGCCGTCCCGGCCGCCGCGGCCGATGCCCCGGCCGTCGGCCGTCTCCGGGGCGACGGGGATCAGCACGAAGAGGTTCTCGCTGCCCTCGGGCGCGACCGTCGGGTCCGTGCGCGAGGGCGCGCAGACGTAGACGCTCGCCGGGTCCGGCGCCCGGGTGGCGCCGCGTGCGTCCGCAGGGGTGATCTGGGCGAAGTTCCGATCCCAGTCGTCGGTGAAGAACAGGGAGTGGTGCAGCAGCTCGGGCACCCTCCCGCGCACGCCGAGCATCGCGAGCACCGCTCCCGGCCCGGAGGTGCGCGTCGTCCACGCGGATTCCGGGGAGGTCTGCAGCTCCCGTGGCAGCAGCGCGGTCTCCGTGTGGTGGAGGTCGGCCGCGGAGACGACGACATCCGCGTCGATCGTCTCGGTCGATGCCCCTGCCGCGTGGGCCTCGTCCGCGGTGCGTGCCCCATCAGCGGCGAAGGCCCCGCCCGCGGCACGCACCTCGACGCCCGTCACCCGTGCGCGGCGCGAGCCGACGCCGCGCCCTCCCGGCGCGGTGCGGATCGCGGTGACCTCGTGGCCGGTGCGGATCTCGGCGCCCGCGTCCTCGGCGAGCGCGCGCAGCACCTCGACGAACCGGGTGAACCCGCCGCGCGGGTAGCGCACGCCGTCCTCGAGGTCCATGGCGCTCATCAGGTGGTAGAGGCTCGGCGCGGTCCGCGGGGTGGCGCCGAGGAAGACCGCCGGATAGCCGAGCACCTGGCGCAGTCGGGTGTCGCGCACGGTGCGCGCGGCGAGGTCGTGGAGGGATTCGCCCAGCAGACGGGCGAGGGCCGGCGCGTGCGGGGCGAGCTCCCGGAGCGTGCGCGCGGGGACCGTCGAGAACGTGGTGTAGAGGAAGTGGGAGGTGGCCATGCGGTAGGCCGCCCCGGCCGAGTCGAGGTGGCGGCGCAGCGCGTCACCCGCCCCCTCCTCCTCCGCCTCGAAGGCGGCGGCCGAGCGCTCCCGGTCGCCGAACAGGTCCAGCGGGCGCTCGTACTCCTCGCCGAAGACGCGGTAGGCGGGGTCCAGCTCGACCAGGTCCAGATGGTCCTCGAGGCGGGTGCCCAGCAGCGCGAAGAAGTGCTCGAAGCACTCGTGCATGAGCCACCAGGAGGGCCCGGTGTCGAAGGTGAAGCCGCCCTCGCGCCAGGTGCCCGCGCGCCCGCCGACCTCCTGCCCGCGCTCGAGCACCGTGACCCGGTGCCCCTCGGTCGCGAGCAGCGCGGCCGTGGCGAGCCCCGCGATGCCGCCGCCGATGATCACGACCCGTCGGGCATCGGCGCGCGGGGCTGAGTCCGAGGCCTGCTCCGAAGCCGCGGCCGAGCCCGGACCCGCGGCTGGGGCCGGGGCCGACCTCGGGCCCGCGGCCGGGCCCGCGGAGACCCGCCGCCCGGGCAGGGCGGCGCGCGCGGCGATGAGCGCCTTCTGCGCGGTGGGGACGCGCACGCGCCGTGCGCGCAGGACCTCGGCGGGCGTGCGCCGCAGGCGCGTCGAGAGCGCGGCGAACAGATCGTGGGCGGACTGCACGGCCGCTCGGCTCGAGGCGGGCAGGTGGGCGATCGCGCCCTGGGCGCGCGCGAGGTCCCCGTCGATGTCGTCGAGCAGGGCGAGCTTCTGGCGCTCGGTGGGTCCGTGCAGGTCGATGCCGGGGAAGTAGGCGCGTCCGCGCCCGTCGGCGTCGTCGCGCAGGTCCCGCAGGAAGTTCACCTTCTGGAAGGCGGCGCCCAGGCTGCGCGCGCCCTCGACGAGGGAGGGGCTCGGCTCCACGGGGCGGTCGGCCCCGTCGGTCGCGAAGACGCGCAGGCACATCAGCCCGACCACCTCGGCGGAGCCGTCGACGTAGCGCGCGAAGCTCGCGTCGGTATGGGAGGTCACCTCGAGATCGGCCCGCATGGAGGCGAAGAAGGGACGCGTGAGATCGGTGCCGATCCCGCAGGCGCGGGAGGTCGCGGCGAAGGCGTGGATGACGAGATCGGTGCTGAAGCCCGAGTCCATGGCTGCTTCGGTGCGCTTCTCGTAGTCGTCCAGGGCCGCCGCGACCAGGTGCGCGCCGGCGCCGCTGCCGGCCGCGGCGCCGTCGACGATCTCGTCGGCGATCCGCACGAGGGCGTAGATGCTGCGGACGCGGGTGCGCACGGGCTCGCGCAGCAGGCGCGTGGCCAGTCCGAAGCTCGAGGAGTAGCGGCCGATCACGCGCTCGGCGGCGGCCTCGGCGGTGCGGCGGAAGTCGTCGGCCGCCTGCTGCTGGAGGCTGTGCTTCATCAGCGCCTCCGCCCTTCATCGCCCGCGCGGGCGATCAGCTGTTGTCGACGTCGTGGTTCATGCGCCGCAGGAAGTCGATGACCACGGCCCGCTCCTGCGGGCTCAGGGAGGACGCCACCTCGTGCATGCGCGTGTGGGTGTCCTCCAGTGTGCGCCGCACCTGCTGCTCCCCGCGAGGGGTGGGGGCGACGGCGGTCGAGCGGCGGTCGTCGGGATGCGGTGTCCGCTCGGCGAAGCCGTGGCGCACCAGCCGGTCGACGAGGGCGCTCGCCGAGGCCTCGCGCACCTCGAGCCTGGCCGCGAGATCCCTCTGCCGCAGCACGGTCCCGGCGCTGCGGGCGGCGAGCAGATGGCGCATGGCCAGCAGGTCCTTCTCGCCCATCTGCATGTGCGCGCGGATCCGGGAGCGCATGCGGTGGCCGGACTCCTGGTAGACCCGCAGCTCCTCGAGCAGCTCGGTCGCCGTGGGCGAGGCCTCCTGGGAGGGCGGGTACCAGAAGCCGTCGGCCGATGCGGAGTCCACGACCGGCCACCTCCTGCCTCTCGCCGATGTCGCTGAGCACATTGTGCCCGACCGCGCGGGGTCGAATGGACACGCCCGACCTCTTTCCGTAGCCTGCCTAAGTATTCGGTACTCTAACGGAGGTCTTGTGGACAAGCACATCGAGAACCCCTTCCATGCCGACCTCCGGGAGGACACGGAGGGCTCGCCCCGCGGGCGCCGCGCCGTTCCCCAGCCGTACGACGCCGTGCTGCTGGCGTCCTTCGGCGGCCCCGAGGGCCAGGACGACGTGATGCCGTTCCTGCGCAACGTCACCCGCGGCCGCGGCATCCCCGACGAGCGGCTCGCGGAGGTCGGCGAGCACTACCGGGCGCTCGGCGGGCGCTCCCCCATCAACGCGCAGAACCGCCGCCTGCTCGCGGCGCTGCGGACGGAGCTCGACGAGCGAGGCATCGCGGTGCCCGTGCACTGGGGCAACCGCAACTGGACCCCGACGATGCGCGAGGCCGTCGAGCGGATGCGGGAGGAGGGGCATCGGCGCGTGCTGGCGATCGCGACCAGCGCCTACTCGTCGTACTCCTCGTGCCGGCAGTACCGCGAGGACGTGGCCGGAGCGCTCATCGAGACCGGCATGCTGGGCCGGATGCGGATCGACAAGGTGCGGCCGTACTTCGACCATCCGGGCTTCCTCGACCCCTTCGTCGAGCATCTGACGGAGGCCCTGGCGTCCCTGGAGCGCCGCGGCACGCCCCGCGAGCGCGTGCAGGTGCTGTTCACGACGCACTCGATCCCGCTCGCCATGGCCACGGCGTCCGGGCCCGACGAGGAGGGGCACAGGACGACGGGCGGCTGGTACGTCGCCCAGCACGAGGCCGCCTGCCGGTACGTCATGGAGAGGGCCGAGGAGGGCGAGCCGGCCTCCCCCACCCCTGCCTCCCCCGTCCCGTGGCGGCTCGTCTTCCAGTCGCGCTCCGGGCCGCCGCAGGTGCCGTGGCTCGAGCCGGACGTCAACGACGCCATCCGGGAGATCGCCCGCTCGGGTGCTGCGGACGCCGTGATGCTCGTGCCCATCGGCTTCGTGAGCGACCACGTCGAGGTGATCTGGGACCTCGACACCGAGGCCGCGCAGACCGCGGAGGAGGAAGGGGTCGCGTGCCTCCGCCTGCCGACGCCCGGCACCGATGCGCGCTTCGTCGCCGCCCTCGCGGACCTCGTCGAGGAGCGGATGCGCGAGGATGCGCCGCGACGGTGCGCGACGGACTTCGGGGGCACGGCGGACGTGTGCGGGACCGCCTGCTGCCTCTCCGGGAGCGCCAGGGCCAGCGCGCGCCCGACCACCTCGGCCCTGGACTCCGCGGCGGATGCGCGCGCGGCGCTCGGGCAGGAGGGCCTCGCCCGAGCGCTCGAGGGAAGTGGGGCGCAGGCATGAGCGACGCCGGACGGACCCGGCGCGTCCTCGTCACGGGCGCCACCGGCTACGTGGGCAGCCGGCTCGTGCCCTGCCTGCTCGAGGAGCGGCTGACGGTGCGCGTGGCCGGACGCAGCGGCGAGCGCCTGCGCGCGCGACCGTGGTCGGACGAGGTCGAGATCGCGGTGACGGACCTCGACGACCGTGCCGCTGTGCGGCGTGCCCTCGCGGACGTCGACGCCGTCGTGTTCCTCGTGCACGCGATGGCCGGCGGCCGCAGCTTCCAGGAGCGCGAGGCGAGGATGGCGCGGATCATGGCCGAGGAGGCGCAGCGCGCCGGCGTCGGCCGGATCGTCTATCTCTCCGGGCTGCACCCGCGCTCCCAGGAGCTCAGCGAGCACATGGCCTCGCGGGAGAAGGTCGCGCAGATCCTGCGCGACGGCGTGGTGCCCGCGCTGGTGCTGGAGGCGGCGACCGTGATCGGCGCAGGCTCGGCGAGCTTCGAGATCATCCGCCATCTGGCCGAGCGCCTGCCGGTGATGCCCGCTCCGAGCTGGGTGCTCAACCGCATCGAACCGGTCGCGATCACCGACGTGCTGCACCATCTGACCCGCGCGGTCGCTGTCCCCGACCCCGTGGCGGGGACGTACGGCCTGGGCAGCGGCGAGCGCGATCTGCGCTTCGCCGACCTGCTCGAGGAGTACGCGCAGGAGGCCGGTCTGCCGCGTCGCCGCGTGTTCGCGCTGCCTCTGCCGGCGCCGCTGCTGTCGGGACTGTGGATCGGACTGGTCACCCCGGTGCCGCTGGCGATCGCGGTGCCGCTCGCGCAGTCCATGCGCCACGAGGCGATCTCGCACCGCCCCCTCGCCGAGGAGGTCCTGGGATCACCGCCCGGCGGCCCTCTGCCCTACCGCAGGGCGGTGCGGGCGGCCCTGGAGGCGCAGAAGTCCGGCGACCTCGCCTCGAGCTGGGACGACGACACCGCGGCCGCGCGCGGACCCGAGGCGCCTCTGCCGGAGGACCCCGACTGGGCGGGACACACCGTCTTCACCGATGTGCGGGAACGGAGGGCCGAGGGCGTCGACCCGGCACGGATCTGGCAGGTCATCGAGGGGATCGGCGGAGCATCCGGCTGGCACTCCACTCCCCTGCTGTGGTCGCTGCGCGGGCTCGCGGACCGGCTCGTCGGCGGACCCGGGCTGCGGCGCGGTCGACGGGACCCGTGGCATCTGCGCGAGGGCGATGCGGTGGACTGGTGGCGGGTGGAGAGGGTCGAGCCCGGCCGGCTGCTCACCCTGCGCGCGGAGATGCGGATGACCGGACGGGCTTGGCTGCAGCTGGGCGTCGAAGGGATCGACGCGGCCGACGGGGCCGAAGGGACTGGCGGGGCCGATGGGGCCGGCGGGGCCGTCTACCGGCAGCGGGCGGTCTACTTCCCCGACGGGCTGCTGGGGCGGCTCTACTGGTGGGGCATCTCGCCGTTCCACGCCCTGGTGTTCCCCTCGATGGCGCGCAACATCATCGCGGCCGCGAGGCGGCAGGGATCGGAGCGGGGCGCGCAGGACGCGGAGGCATCGGGGCCCACGCGCGGCCGCTCCGCCCTCAGGCGCCGAGCAGGCCGAGGGCGAGGTAGCCGGCGCAGAGGACCCCGATGACGAGCACGGCAGCGGTGCCGGCGAGCATCGGCAGACCGCCGCGGGCGAGGATCCCCTGGCCGCGCAGGCTGTGGTGGGCGCGCCGGTATCCGGTGGCGGCGAGCGCGTAGGCGAGGACGGCGAGGCCCGCGCCGATCACGCCGACGACCACCGCGAGGATCCCCATCGCCCCGACGGTGAAGCGCATGCCCACCAGGCTCGCGACCCCGAAGGCGAGGCAGGTCCGGCGCCAGGCGAGCAGCGTGCGCTCGGGCTGGAGCCCCTTGTCGAAGACGGCGTCGGGCTCGGCGGGCGGGGGCGCTGCCGACCCGCCGGGCGCCGCCGACCCGTCGGACCCGTCGGCCGGATCGGGACTCACGCGTACAGACCGATCGTGACCAGCGCGGCCGCGACCACGACCCCCACCACGAGGATCCCGCCGACGGCGAGGCCCGGCAGCGGGGTGCCGGCGCGCAGCGACTTCTCGGTCGCCTTCCATCCCAGCCAGGCCTGGACGGCGGCGAGGGTGCCGAGCACCAGGAAAACGATCGAGGCGGCGGCTCGCCAGCCCACGGCCTCGGGCAGGGCGAGCGCCTCGAGGGCGAAGGCCCCGGCGTACATCGCGAGCGCCGTGCGCAGCCAGGCCAGGAAGGTGCGCTCGTTGGCGAGGCTGAAGCGGGGGTCGGGCTCGTCCCCGTCGCGGTAGACGGAAGCGGGGAAGCGGCGGGGGGCGGTCATGCGGTGGCCTTTCCGGGGGCGGTGTCGCTAGAGGCGGGGTCGTCAGGGGCAGCGTCGGCAGGGGCGGTGAGGGCGACGGTGCGGAAGCCCGCGTTGCCCATCGAGGAGTCGGGGGTGTTCTGGGAGCGTGCGGAGTTGCGGTAGCGGTTGCAGTAGGAGATGTGGCAGAGGTAGCTGCCGCCGCGCAGGATCCGCGCCTGCCCCTCCTCGGGTCCGGTGGGGTCGTGCACGGCGCCGTCGGCGGCCGGCGTGATCCCGGGCCGACGGTACGTCGCGGGGTGGAAGAAGTCCTCGCACCACTCCCACACGTTGCCGACGCTCTGGAAGAGCCCGAAGCCGTTGGGTGCGAAGGCGCGCACGGGGGCGGTGGTGAGGAAGCCGTCCTCGCGCGTGTTCGTGCGCGGGAAGTCGCCCTGCCAGATGTTCGCGCGCCAGCCGCCGCGCTCGGCGTCGCCGCCGGTGTCCGGCTCCTCGTCGCCCCACGGATACTTGGCGCCCTCGAGGCCGCCGCGGGAGGCGTACTCCCATTCGGCCTCGGTGGGCAGGCGCCGACCCGCCCACGCGCAGTACGCCTGGGCGTCGTTCCAGCTGACGTGCACCACCGGGTGGTCCTCGAACCCGTCGATGCTCGAGCGCCTGCCGCCCGGGTGCCGCCAGTCGGCGCCCTGGACGCCGGCCCACCAGGGGGTCCCGGAGGCGGGTCCCATGATGTCGGCGTCGTCGGCCGCGATCGCGAGGTGGAAGACCGCGGAGTAGCCGAAGGCCTCGGCCTCGGTGCGGTGCCCGGTCGCCTCGACGAAGCGGGCGAAGTCGGCGTTCGTCACCGTGGTCGCATCGACGTCGATTGCGCTGATCGCGACGAGGTGGCGCGGCACCTCGCCGTCGGCCCGGTTCCTGTCCCCCGACGAGTCGCCCATGGTGAAGGTGCCGGCGGGGACGTGGGCCTGGGCGATGGTGTGGCGGGTGGCGGGGTCATGCGCCGGGCCGGTCGGCCCTGCGTGCGGACGGTGCGGGGTCGCGGACTCCGGCGCGCTCACGAGCTCGAGGCTTTCGCGCTCCGGCATGCCGCAACCGCATCCGCATCCCGTGTGCTCGCTCATCGAGCTCCTCTCTCCGTGGCTCGCGCCGTGTTCGTCCGTCCCCGATCTTCTCAGGTCCGGAGAGGACCGAGAGGCGCCGGCTCGCGCCTCGTGCGCGCCGCGCCGCCGCGACCCACCGCGGACCACCGTGTGCGCCACATCACGTCACTCCGTGCTCCCGCCCACCTGTCTCCGCTGACCTGCCCATTTCCCCGTTCTCCGCCTTCGCGGGAAGGCGCTCGCGTTCCCCGCGCGATCACCGGCAACGGGCCTCAAACCTTTGAGGATTCCCCTCAAACGATTGAGTCCTTAGCGTCGATCCGGAGTCGCCGACAGCTCGAGCGACCTGCCCTTGAACGTGCTCGAAGGAGAGCCATGTCCACCTCCGCAGAACTCGCGTCCCCGCCCCTCGAAGCACCCTCCCGGCCCTTCGGGGCACGGGACCGGGTCGGCTACATGTTCGGCGACCTCGGGAACGACTTCACGTTCCTCCTCGCGTCGTCGTACCTGATGATCTACTTCACCAACGTCGCGGGGCTCGCCGCCGCCCACGTGGGGCTCCTGTTCCTGATCGCGCGATTCATCGATGCCTTCACGGACATCGGCTGGGGTCGGTTCCTCGATCGCCACACTCCCGGGCGCGGCGGGCGGTTCAGGCCGTGGATCGGGAGAATGGCGATCCCCGTCGCCATCGCGAGCTCCCTGATGTACGTCCCGTTCACGAGCGGATGGGACTACGGGCTGAAGCTCGCCTACGCCGGGGCGACCTATCTGCTGTGGGGGTCGGTCTTCTACACCACCACGAACATCGCCTACGGCTCCATGGCCTCGGTGCTCACGATCGTGCCTGCGAAGCGCGCGTCCCTCTCCGTGTTCCGGGGCATCGGGGCCAACAGCGCCGGGCTCCTGGTCTCGCTGGTGCCCCCGCTGTTCATCTACGCCATGGTGGACGGCTCCTCGGAACTCCAGCCGGGGCGACTCTTCGGCGTCGCCGTCGTCTTCTCGCTGCTGGCCGCGCTCTGGTACATCCTGTGCTGGGCGAACACCACCGAGCGCGTCGCCGCGCCGACCCAGGGGGTCGACAAGCCCGGCCTTCTCGCGCTCTTCCGCTCCCTCACCACCAGCCGCCCCCTGCTCTCGCTGATCGCGGCCAACATCCTGATCATGCTGGCCTCGCTCCTGGTCGGCACCATGGCCGCGTACCTGTGGCTCTACCACTTCAATGACGGGACCCTCTCCGGTCCCGCACAGCTCACGTCGTTCCTCCCCGGCCTGCTGCTCTCGTTCGTCGCCGCCCGGCTCGCCGCTCGGTTCGGCAAGAAGGAGGTCGTGACCGTCTCGCTCTTCGGCGCCGGCATCCTCTACGTCCTCCTGTCCCTGCTGCACATCTCCGATCCGTGGATCTTCATCGGCCTGATGTTCGTGGCGGGCTTCGGCCTGGGCTTCTACAACCTGCTGATCTGGGCGCTCATCGGGGACATCATCGACGCCGAGGAGGTGCGCAGCGGGCACCGGGACGACGGCACGGTGTACGCGGTGAACACCTGGGCGCGCAAGGTGGGACAGGCCGTCGCCGGCGGTCTGGGCGGGTTCGCCCTGTCCGCGATCGGATTCCGCTCCGCGTCCTCGGTCCAGTCGGCCGCCACGATCGACGGCATCTACATGGTCTCGACCCTCGTCCCCGGCCTCCTGTACATCGCGGCTGCGCTGATACTGCTGGTGCTCTACCCGCTCGGCCGCCGAAAGGTCCAGGAGAACGTCTCCGTGCTCGCCGATCGGCGCGCCGCGACCGACGAGGTGATCTGATGGCACGCCCGACCCTGAAGGATGTGGCCCACCGGGCAGGAGTATCCGTCTCCACGGTCTCCTACGCCCTCAACGACGCATCCCGCGTGCAGCTGTCGGCGGAGACCCGCGGCCGCGTGCGGCGCATCGCCAAGGAGCTCGGATACACGCCGAACCTCTTCGCGCGCTCGCTGCAGGCGCGATCCAGCAGGACCATCGGGGTCGTGGTCAGCAAGCCCCTGACCAACCCGCGCTACGCGGCGATCGTCCATGGCACGGGCACCGCGCTGATGGATCGGGGGCTGCGGATGACGGTCCTGCCCCGGCCGGACGCCGCCGGGTATCTGGACGACTGCCGCAGCGGCTTCCTCGAGGGCATCATCTTCGTGGGCCACGACGACGTCACCGTCCCCCAGGAGCTCGTCGACGCCGCAGGATCGGGCCTCGCACCGATGGTCGCCATCGACTGCGGGGCCGCGGACGCCGACACTCCCTTCTCGAGCGTCGACTTCGATTACGAGCTCGGTGCCGTATCGATGATCGAGCACCTGGCCGGGCGCGGGATCACCACCGTGCTCCATGTGCGGCCGGAGGTCTCGTCGAGGGCGGAGCGGCTGAGGCAGATCGCGCTCATGCGCGTCCTGGGATCGCACGACCGCATCTCCCTGCAGGTCGTCAGCACCGGGTTGAAGGATGCCGATCTCGCCGAGCTCGACGCCGCGGGCGGTCATGGGGACTACCTGCATCACCAGGCGGCGCGGCTGACGGCAGCGCTCGAGGACCTCGATGAGCAGGCCGCTCGCGTCGCCGTGCTCTGCTCGTGGGGCGCGGACGTCGAGGTGGCGCTCAGCGTCGTCCAGCGCATCGCCCCGGGCGCCACGGTGGCGGCCCTGGCCGGGGGCTGGCCGAGGGTCGAGGTCTGGCCCGGCCTCACCTACTCGCGCCTTCCCCTCGAGGAGGCGGGCGAGACCGCGGCTCGTCTGCTCGTGCAGGAGCTGACGCCCGACGCGGGCCACGAGCACGTGCTCCTCCCGCCGGAGGCGCTGTCCTCGTCCTGACCTCTTCTCGCCCGCGGGACCGGGGCGTCCCCGCGTCGCGCCATCCGTCCCCTCAGACCATTCCGCACGACACCCCGCAAGGAGCAGCACCCCATGACCCGCCCGAACATCGTCTTCATCATGAGCGACGACCACGCCGCGCACGCGATCTCCGCGTACGGCAGCCGCGTGAACTCGACCCCGAACCTGGACCGCATCGCCCAGGAGGGCATGCGCATGGACGCCGTGTTCTGCACGAACTCGATCTGCAGCCCCTCGCGGGCGTCGATCCTCACCGGCACCTACAGCCACGTCAACGGCGTCTCCTCCATCTGGACGGAGATGGACTACCGGGTGCCCACCTTCATCGACGCCCTCCACGACGACGGCTACGCGACCGCGATGTTCGGCAAGTGGCACCTGGGCGAGCACGGCGTCTCCCGCCCGCGCGGCTTCGACGCCTGGAAGGTGTTCCCCGGCCAGGGCGACTACGTGGATCCCGTGATGATCGACGAGGACGGCGAGTCGACCGTCCCCGGATACGCGACCGACATCGTCACCGACCTCGCGATCGACTGGGTCGACGAGCGTGCGCAGGACGAGCCGTTCTGCATGATGGTCCACCACAAGGCGCCCCATCGTCCGTGGGTGCCCGACGAGAAGCACCACCACCTCTACGCCGATGGGTCGATCCCCGAGCCCGAGACCTTCTTCGACGACCTGGAGTCCCGCTCCAAGGCGGTGCGCGGCGTGCACATGACGATCGCCGACGACATGGGCGCCGACGACCTGAAGACCGAAGTCCCCGAGCACCTGCGCGGCGAGGAGAACCGCGAGGAGCGCATGCGCTGGAAGTACCAGATCTACATGCGCGACTACCTGCAGTGCATCCAGTCGATCGACGACAACGTGGGCCGGCTCCTGGATCACCTCGAGGAGCAGGGCCTGGCCGAGAACACGCTCGTCGTCTACACGTCCGACCAGGGATTCTTCCTCGGCGATCACGGGTGGTTCGACAAGCGCCTGATGTTCGACCAGTCGCTGCAGATGCCGATGCTCATCCGCTGGCCCTCGCAGATCGAGGCCGGCTCGCGCTGCGACTCCATCATCACCAACGTGGACTTCGCGGCCACCTTCCTGGACGTCTGCGGCCTGGACGCCGGCACCGTCCTGCCCACGTCCCAGGGGCGCAGCTTCCTGCCGCTGCTGCGCGGCGAGCAGGTCGTGGACTGGCCGGACGCCATGTACTACCGCTACTGGGAGCACGACGACCCGATCCACCACGCCCCCGCCCACTACGGGATCCGCACCGACCGCTTCAAGTACATCCACTACTACGGGGCGGGCCTCGGGGTGCCGGGGGCGTCGGACCGGATCTTCGAGCCCGAATGGGAGCTCTACGACCTGCAGTCGGACCCGACGGAGGTCCGCAACGTCGTCGACGACCCCGCGTACGCCCAGGTGCGGGCCCAGATGGAGGCGAAGCTCGCCGAGTACCAGCAGCGCTACGCCGACGAGCCCTACCGCGGCGAGGACACCCCGCGCCCGGAGTGGGGACCGTATGACGAGGAGGTCTTCGCCCGCGTGGCGCAGTACGTCGCCGAGATCGACGCGACCAGCCGGTAAGCACAGCCCGCTGACAGCGCGAGGGCCGGATCCGGGGATCGGATCCGGCCCTCGCGGCTCTGCGGGCCGGCGACGACCCGGCCCACCAGCGGCGGGGCGTCGCATGCTCAGCGCGCGGCGAGCGCCTCCCCCACGCGCCGCAGCTGCGCCACGCTCACCAGTCCTGCGACGGCCATGTCGTACAGGCTCATGCCCGCCGGCACGTTGACGGCCTCGGTGTGGATGACGCCCGGGACCTCGCGCGCGAGGGCCTCGCGGGCGCGGGAGCGGGAGGCGAGCTCGAGCAGCGGGAGCTCGAGCAGATCGGCGCCGGGCAGGTCGTCGCGCGAGGGCATGGCGATCGCCATCTCCGCCGCGCGCTCGGCGTGCGCTCGGACCAGCAGGTGCTCCTGCGTCACCTCGCCCTCGTCGGGCAGGCCCAGGCGCTCGTACTGGCTGCGCGGAGCGTCCGCGGCACGCATCGCCTCGACCAGACGGCCCGCCATCCGCAGCTCCAGCTCGTCGTCGATGATCGGCTCGAGCTGGTCGGGATCGGCCTCGAGGTCGAACAGGAGGGTGCCGTGCTGCCAGGGGTTCATCCAGCCGCCGAGCGCGTCCATCCGCATGGTGCGCAGACCCTTGGTGAACGCGAAGGGCTCGGCCGGTTCCCATGAGGTGAGCTCTTCGACGCCGAAGCGGGAGCGCATGTGCGTGGGCATCAGCGTGAACTCCTCGAGCGGGGCGTTGTCCCTGCCCGCGCTCGAGCGCATGTACACGTACCGGCCATCGGTGATGTTCACGTGCCCCCCGTGGACGCCGAACAGCGCACTGCGCTCACGGGCCAGCGGATGCGCGAGGTCCCGTCCCTGCATGTCGGGCGTCGGCTCGATGCCGAAGAAGCGCAGCATCGTGGGGGCGATGTCGATGGTCTGGGCGAGATCGCCGCGGCGCTCGTCGGCCGCACCGGCGCGCGGGTCCCACAGGAACATCGGCAGATGCACGAGTTCGTTGAACCAGGGCTGCACGGACTTCGCCCACCAGCCGTGCTCGCCGAGCAGGAAGCCGTGGTCGGTGTTGACGATGAGCATCGTGTCCTCCCACAGGCCGTGGGAGTCCATGGCGTCCAGCACCCGCCCCAGCGAGCGGTCGCACATCGAGACCAGCGCCGCGTACTCGCGGCGGGCGTGCTCGACCTGCGCCTCGGGCTCGGTGACCTTCTGATATCCGGGCCAGTCGAAGGCGGGGCCGTCGTACTGGTGGGGGTAGAGGTCCTTGTAGGCCTGGTGGCTGAAGAAGGGCTCGTGCGGGTCGAACAGCTCGATCTGCAGCATCCAGTCGTCGGCCGCCGCATTGGTGTCGATGAAGTGGATGCCCGCGTCGACCGTGCGGGTCTGGGAGTGGTCGGCCTCGGTCGCCATGTGGGTGCGGTTCACGCTGTCCTGGGCGACCATGCGCTCGTGCAGCGGGGCGTCGGGGGCGCTCTGCGTGACCACGCCCTTCCATGGATCCCCCTCCTGGCCGCGGAAGAACTCCCAGGTCGAGTACCGGGTGTGGTACGTGGCGCCGCCGTCCTCCCAGTAGTGCGGGTGGTCGGAGGCGAGGTGCGTGTGGACGCCGTGGTCCTTGAGGATCTGCGGCATCGAGTCGTCGAAGGGCTCGAGCGGACCCCAGGAGCGGTGCAGGAAGTTGTACCGGCCGGTGTGCATCTCCCGGCGGGCGGGCATGCACGGCATCGAGCCCGCGTAGAAGTTCTCGAAGGTCACGGCGCGCTCGGCGAGGCGGGCGAAGTTCGGCGCCTGTACGATCGTGTCGCGGTACTGCTCGAGCATGTGCCGGTTCAGGCTGTCGAACATCAGGATGATGGCCTTCATCGGGCGGGCTCCTCGGTGGTCTGCGGATCGTCGGACTGCACTGCGGGCTTCCTCGGCGAGAGCGAGGGCGCATCCTGGATCTGATCGCGCAGCGCCGCGATCCGCGCGATGTGCGCGTCCTTGGCCTCCGCTCCGGCACGGTGGGACCACTCCCCGACCGCGTCCGCCAGCTCCTCGTCGAAGGGCAGCTCCGGGGTGCGCTCGAGGCGCCTGTCGCGGAACCGGTAGCGCGCGACCTCCTGGGTGCGCGCCGCGAGCTCCGTGTCCAGGAGACCGATCAGGTCCTCCCGCGACATGAACCCGGCGAAGGCCAGACGCGCCTGGAGATCCGGTTCCTCGAAGCGCGTGGGCGGGCTGTACGGGCCGGTGAGCCATTCGAGGAAGACGGTCGACCCCTCCTCGGTGAGGCGGTAGCGCTTCGCGTCCGTCGCACCGGGACGCGGCTCGACGTCGTGCACGACCCACCCGCGCTGCTCCATCCCTGCGAGCGAGCGGTAGACCTGGCTCATCTGCGTGTTGGCACGCAGGAATCGCCCGTGGGTGTCCATGTACTTCTTGAGGTCGTAGCCGGTCGCGGGCTTCATGGCCAGCACACCGAGAAGCAGGTGCTCGAGCTTCAACGCGTCCTCCTTCGGAGCTGCAGCTGTGGCTTCCCCACCATTACACATGTGGAATGGATTGCGCAACGGAGCATCGCCGACGGATCCATTGACGGAACCGTTCCAGTTGTGTCATCGTCTGCGCAGCAGGGCATTCGCATTGTGTCATGCCCGACGCGGAAGCCCCCCGTCGGCCCGGACCGCTCGTCGGCGAGCAGTCACGCCCCGCACCTGACGACGACGACAGGAGTCACCATGACCCATCCCGCACAGGGCACGGCTGCACCCGCACTCGAACCCACCGGACCCACCCCCTCCACGAAGGTGCCCCACCGCTGGCGGAACCTCATCACGATCACCGGCGCCGAGGTCGTGGACAACACCGAGGCCGGCCTGCTGAACACTCTGTTCCCCTCGATCGCCGCCGCGCTGCGCCTCGACAACGGCCACCTGGGCATCCTCAGCGCCCTGGGCAAGTTCGCGGCGATCCCGTTCGGTCCGATGTGGGTCTGGATCGCCACGCGGATCGGCCGCAAGCAGGCGCTCGTCCTCAACAACGTCATCGGCGGACTGCTCGGCATCGCCGCCGGCATGTCCCCGGGCTTCATCAGCCTGCTGCTGTTCAACACTCTCCTGGCCGGCACTGTGAGCTCGGGACAGCCGCTGACGAACGCGATCATCGCCGACTCGTTCGACGAGCGGTCCCGGGCGCGGGCCACCGGCTATTACTACGGCGTGCTCACCGCCGTCTCGTCCTTCATCGGCCCCGTCCTCGCACTGTTCTCCGGACACCCGGACGGGTGGCGCTGGGGCATGTGGATCATCGGCGGGATCTGTCTGCTGTCCTCCCTGCTGATCACCGCTTTCTACCGCGAGCCGGGCATCGGGGCGGCGGAGGCCCAGCTCGCGGATCTCGATGAGTCGCGCCGAGCGTCCAAGGTGACACTCCGCGGCGTCCTCGCGCTCTTCCGCATCCCCACCTTCTCGATCATGATGCTCTCGCGCCTGCTCTCGGGACACCTCCTGATCACCGTCTTCGGCATCCAGTTCCTCGTCACCGAGCGGGGGTTCTCGAATGCCACCGCCGCGACGGTCCTCGTGCCTTTCGGACTGGGATACGTGATCGCGACCTTCCTCAGCGGCTACGCCGTCGAGCTCCTCGACAGGGTCCTGCCCGACCACGGTCGCGTGGTCTTCATCCAGGCGGCTCAGTTCCTCTTCGCGATCGCAGCACTGCTCGGCACTCAGTTCGAATGGGGCTCGATCGGGGTGTATGCGATCTTCTGGGCGCTGTTCGGGGCGACGCAGGGCATGAACCCGCCGGTGAACCGCCCGATCGTCATGTCCGTGGTGCTGCCGGAGCTGCGCGGCCAGGCCTTCGCGATCTTCCTGTCGTTCTTCCAGACGATCGCCTGGGCGCTGTTCTCGCTCTCCGCCGGGTACCTCGCCGAGGCACTGGGCATCCAGGGCGTGTTCTTCTGGGTGCTGTTCGTGCTCATGGCCGTCAACGGGGTCATCCTCGGCGCCCTCTACTTCACCTACCCTCGGGACGCCCGGAGGGTCACCGACGAGCTCGAGGCGCGTCGTCGCAGCGCCGTGCCCTCCGCCTGAAAGGACCTCGGATGACACACGAGAAGACGCAGTCCCCGCCTCGCAGACCCAACATCCTGTGGATCACGACCCACGACATCAATCCCCACCTGGGCTGCTACGCCGGCGCCTACCCCGGCGCGGAGCACGCGGTGACCCCGCACCTCGACGATCTCGCGTCCGAGGGACTCCGCTTCGACAATGCGTTCGCCTCGGCGCCGATCTGCGCGCCCTCGCGCTCGGCGATCATCACGGGCTGCCATCCTGCGTCCATCGGGACGATCCACATGCGCTCGAAGGCCGTCCCGCCGGCCGGTGTCCGCATGTTCACCGAGCACTTCCGCGAGGCCGGCTACTACGTCACCAACAACTCCTTCACGGACTTCCAGATGGCGACGCCGTCGAGCGCCTTCGACGAGTGCAGCGACACCGCGCACTGGCGAGACCGTCCGGACCCTGACCAGCCGTTCTTCGCGACCTTCCATGGGCTCATCACCCACGAGTCGCAGATCCATCTGGACGACGAGTCCTTCGAGGAGCGCGTGCCGCACGTGCGCCCCGAGGACCGCCACGCCCCGGAGGACGTCGAACTGCCGCCCTACTATCCGGACACCCAGGTGTTCCGGGTCGCCTGGGCCCGCTACCTCGACCTCATCGGCGAGATGGACCATTGGGTGGGCACGATCCTCCAGCAGCTCGAGGACGACGGTCTCGCGCAGAGCACCATCGTCGTCTTCTGGAGCGACCACGGTCGCGGGATGCCCCGTGCCAAGCGCTGGGCGAACGACTCCGGCCTGCACGAACCTCTCATCATCCGCTGGCCTGGTCGCATCACCCCAGGCGCGAGGACAGAGGCGCTCGTGCACCTCATGGATCTCGCCCCGAGCATGCTCGCTGCGGCCGGTCTCGAGGTTCCCGACCACATGCAGGCGAGACCCTTCCTCGACAGCTCGGGCCGCCTCGACGAGCACACCAACGACTATGTCTTCGCCAGCAGGGACAGGATGGGCGATCTGCACGACATGTCCCGCACCGTCAGGGACTCCCGTTACCGCTACATCCGGCATTACCACCCGGACCGCTCGCCGATGCAGCACTGCACCTACCCCGACGGCTTGAGCACCTGGGCGGAGATGCGACGGCTGGCGACCGCGGAGGTCACCCAGCGGGCGATCGGCGATCTGCCGAGCTCCCTCACGCCGCTGCAGAGGACCCTCGTCGCCCCCAGCAAACCCGAGGAGGAGCTGTACGACCTGCTCGAGGACCCGCACGAGGAGCACGACCTCGCGGGAGATCGAGAGCACGCAGAGACCCTGGCCCGGCTCTCGACCGCTCTCACAGACTGGCAGGAGCGGATCGGCGACCTGGGCTTCCTCACCGAGGACGAGCTGCAGGAGCGCTGGCGCCCCGGCGGAGACTGGCCGCGCACACCCGAACCCGAGGTCGTCGTCGCGCACGGCGCGGTCGAAGCCCGCTGCAGCGAATCCTCCGCCACCATCATCTGGTCCGATGACCCGCCCGCGGCACACGAGCCCGAGGTCCCGCCGTCTGCCGCGGACAGCATGGGCTCACCGAGGAACGCAATCGGCTCCCCCGTCCCCGATGGACGCGCGTGGAGAATCCACTGCGCCGCGTCGCCGATCCCCGCCGACCGCCCCGCGTGGGTCCGCGCCGTGCGGCTCGGCTGGCAGCCCAGCGCGGACGTGGCCGTGGCCGTGGCCGTGGGGAGCTGAACTGAACAACGCGCCCCAACGAGGGGCGACCGATGAGGACCGGTTCCGGCACATCGGCCGGTGACCGCCTCAGGTCCCGCGATGCACCTCGACGGAGAGCTGCCGGGCCGTGGCGACCTTCTCCAGGAGCGACTGGAGCTGGTGGACCTCCTCGGGCTCCAGGGGCTCGATGTACGCACGCTCGTGATCCCGCGCGATCGGACCCAGCCTCTCGAGCACCTCCCTGCCGTGCTCGGTGAGGCTGACCTCGTGGCTGCGGCGATCCCGGGGGCTGCGGCGGCGCTCGAGCAGCCCCTTGCCCTCCAGGCGGTCGAGCACCGCGACGATCCGGCTGGGCCCCACTCCCACCTGCTCGCTCACCGCTCGCTGGCTGACGCCGGGATTCCGCCCCACCAGGCGCAGCACCCCCGCGTCCCCGGGCGTGATCCCGAGCTCCCCGAGCGCCCGCTCGAAGCCGGCCGAGGCGTCGGACCCCAGCTGGGAGAGCAGGAACGCGATTCGGTGGCGAGGCGGTGGCGAGGGCGTCATGCCACGAGAATAGAGCACTGGACACATCATTCATAGCGTGTACTATCGCTGGCATGAACTTCAAAGACGTCCCTCGTACGACCCCCGCCGCCCATGCACGACACAGACCCATGGGCCCGCACCCGGGGATCGTCGGCGCCGTGTCCCTCGCACTCGTGATCGCGAGCCTGCTCGTGGCCGCGCCGATGGGCGGCTCCCCATCGTTCGGAAGCCTCGCCGGTGCACCCCAGGACCAGTACGGCACCGCGATGCAGTGGTCGGCCATGCTGCTGCTCGGCTCGGCGGTCCCGCTGGGCATCCTCGCGGCGACGCTCTACTCGCACCTGCGCGGACAGGGGTTCCGCGTTCCCGGACCGGCGATCGCCTTGTTCGGCGGCATCGTCGCCTCGTCGATACTCATGCTGTCCGCCCTGGTCACATGGACGCTGAGCCACGAGGCGATCGCCTCCGATCCCCGACTCGCACGGGCGTCGGAACTCCTCGCGCAGAGCTCCGGCGGTGTCGCGCACACCCTCGGCCTCGGTCTGCTCGTGGCCGGGATCGCGGTCCCGGGGCTCCTCGGGCGGATGCTTCCCGCGCCGCTCCCCTGGGCGGGCCTCGTCGTCGCCGCGATCTGCGAGGTCAGCGTCCTCTCGCTGGTGATCGCCCCACTGGGATTCCTAGCCCTCCTCGGCCGTTTCGCCGCGCTCGTCTGGCTCGTCGTCATCGGCTTCGCACTGTCCGGAGCCACCCGGACCCGCACCACCGCGCCCCGTATCACCACACCGAAGGAGCCGTCATGAACACCATCGATCAGACCATCACCCGTTGGGCCGACGCCGAACGCGGGTGCGACGCCCGCACCACGGAGACCCTGCTGACGGAGGACTTCCAGGGCATCGGCCCCGTCGGGTTCCAGCTCCCCCGTGACGCCTGGATCGACCGTCTCCGCAGCGGCGACCTCCGCTACGACGCGCTCTCGCTGAACGAGGTGACCATCCGCGAGCACGGCGACTGCGCCCTCGTGATCGCTCGCCTCGATGTCCGCGGAGAAGCACGGGGCCATCCCCTTCCCACGACGCGCACCACGTTCAGCATGGTGAGGGTCGACGGCGACTGGCGCATCGCGGGCATCCAGCACAGCTTCATCGCGGGAGCGCCCGGGTCGCCGGTCCCCGGGCCGCACTGAGGAGCGGGGACGCCGGCAGCGACGAGGCATCAATCCCGGAGATCGTCGCTTCCGGGGCGCCGCTGGGCGCGGGAGAGCACCACGGCACGCACCGCATCCGCATCCTCGCGCAGGCCCTGCGCCTCCCGCCGGCCCCGAGGGCCCTCGCCCTCGGGATCGGCCTCGCCCTGCTCCGCGGCTCCCGCCTTCCCTGAGGTCGTGTCCCCCGCCGTCGGCGTGGGGGCGTACCGCGCCGTGGTGACCGCCGCCGCGATCCGCGCTGCTGCCTCGCGGGTCCCGTCGGGCACCTCCAGGCCCGCCGCCTCCGCGTCATCGAGCAGCCTGGTGAGTGCCTCACCGGGAGGCCGCGCCGCATCGAGCTCGAGCACCACCGGATCTTTCCCGTAGAGCCGGGTCCAGACCAGCAGGTGGAGTGCCCAGGCGCGGTAGTCGACGGCGCGCACCACGTCGGTCCAGGCGAGCTCGGCGGCCTGCGACGCGTCCAGCTGCGCCCAGCGCTGCTCGCGGGCGGCCAGCGCACGTCGCCGCACGCCCGAGCGGGCGAGCGCCCCTCCGCCGACGAGGGCTCCGGCGACGCCGACGCCGCCCAGGCCCCATCCCCACCAGGGGACGGCGGCGGCGGGGCCCGCGCCGTCGTCGCTCGCGGAGCTGCTCTCGCTCGATGTTGTCGTGTCCTCCGTGGTGGTGTCGGCCTCGGTGGTCTCCTCGTCGGCGCTCGTGGTGTCCTCGGCCTGCGTCGCCTCGCTGCTGGGGGTGTCCTCGGCGCTCTCGTCCGGGTCGGGCGTGTCCGTGGCGAAGGTCGGGGTCGAGACGCCGTTGTCGGCCGCGGCGGGCGTGGGCTCGAAGCGCACCCATCCGTGGTCGGGGCCGAACCAGGTCTCGGGCCAGGCGTGCGCGTGGTGGTTGGTGATGGTGCGCGCGTCCCCGTCGACATCGCCCGCGGTGAAGCCGATGCTCACGCGTGTGGGGAAGCTCAGGTCGTTCATGACCAGGGCGAACGTGGCGGCGAACTGCTCGCAGTAGCCCACGCGCTCGGCGAGGAAGGCGTCGATCGGGTTCTCGCCGGGCTTCGAGGTGACCGTGAGCGAGTACTCGAAGTTCTCGTGGAAGTAGGCGGCGAGCGCGGTGGCGACGTCGTAGGCGGCCTCGGAATCGGCCTGCTGCGAGATCTCGGTGGCGAGCGCGTGGATCGACGGGGTCGAGCTGACGTTCACGTACCCGTTGTCGTACGGGATGCGCATGTCCGCGTCGGAGACGTCGCGCAGCTCGTCGGGGCCGAAGGAGGTGTCGTCGACGGCGACCGAGTAGCGCATGCCGGAGAGGTCCCGGGCTCCCCCGTCGACCACGAGCTCGCCGTTGCTGGCGCCCGTGCGCGCGAGCTCGGTGGAGTCCCCGGCGTCGGTCCAGCGGATCGGGAACGGCGTGGGCAGGCGGTCGCCGATCAGTTCGGTGATGTGCAGGTCGTAGACGGGATCGCCGTCGGGCCGCGAGGAGGCGAGACGTCGGTCGGAGAACGACTCCGAGGTGGTCCGGGAGGTCGATCCGCGCTGCTTGCCGGCCTGGAAGCTCTGGCCGTCGAACTGGGTGAGCGCCTGCAGGCGCAGGTAGCCGGGCTGCGCCACGTCCGTCGTCATGCGCAGCATCTCGCGCTCGCGGCCCTGCATGAGGTTGCGGCGCACGGACACGGAGTCGTCGATCATCGCCCCGCCGAGCGCCCCGGCGCGTCCCTGCCAGGCGTTGATGCGGTCGAGGTCGATCGGGAACACGGGGTCCTGGGCGCGCGGCAGCACGGCCGAGACCGCCGGCGTCGCGACCGCCACGGCGCCCGCGCCGATCAGGCCGAGCGCGGCGCGTCGGCCCATGCGGTCCCCGGCGGCGCCGGGACCGGCGGGACGAGCCGCGCCGGGCTGCGCCTCCTCGCCCCCGTCGGTCCCCTGCCCGCGCGGGCCGCGCGGTCCGCGCGGGCCGAGGCGATCCGGCAGGCCGCTCACGGCGAGGACGGCGAGCGCGGCGAGGATCGGGCCGACGCTGCTCGCGAAGCCGCCGCCGTCGGGCCGCATGAGGGCGGGCACGAGCATGAAGCCCAGCAGGATCAGCGCGGTGACCATGTGCCAGCCGCCCTCGACGCAGAGGATGTCCAGCGCGAGCACCACGAGTCCGATGAGGGCGAGCACCACGATGCGCGAGGAGGGCGCCAGGACCAGCGGCGCCTGCGCCTGGAAGAGGATGCTCACGCCCTGGCGGATCACGTCCACCTGCCCGGTCACGAGGGCCGCCGGGCCGCCCGCGGGCAGCGCACCGGTGGCCGCCTCGACCCCCACGCACAGCAGGACCAGGCCCACGACCTGCACGGGGAGGGCGCGCATCCGGCGAGGGCTGAAGGCCCGCACGATCGCCCCGAGGCCGCCGACGACGACCGCCGCTCCGAGCGGCAGGGTGAACCAGTCGGCGCCGTCGAGCAGCTGCGAGAGGGGGATCGCGGCGAGCACCACCGCGACGGCGAGCACGAGGCTCATCCGCACGGGGCGCGCCATGAGCCTCTCGCGGAGGGCCTCGCCGGGCGAGCGCGGATGGGCCGGCGCCGAAGCGTTCGTCCCACGGCTCCCGGGGTCGGTCGAGGCGGCGGTCGCACCGCTCGGGGCGGGGGCGCTCATGATCCGGCCTCGAGCACGTCGCCGAGGCGCGCGTCGGCCGGGGCGTCCAGACGCAGCCAGGTGCCGTCGTGGGCACTGCGCACGCGCTCGTCGCCGGCCGCGGCGGGGCGCACGGCGATCGCGGTGCGCTGCGGGGCGCGGGCGGCGAAGCGGTCCAGCTCGAGGGCGCCGAAGGGGTCGCCGTGGTCGGGGCCCAGCGCGATCGCGAGGTCCACACGGCCCGAGGCGTGGTCGAGGGCGACGGGCTTCCCGCGCTCCTGCGGGGCGTCGCCGAAGCCCACGCCCGCGAGGTCGATGAGGGCGGCGCGCACGCCGATCGCGCCGGCCTCCGCATCGAGCGGCGAGGCCCCGCCGGCGCGTCCGACCATGCGGGTGATCTCGTCGCCGTCGGCGTCCACGACCCGCGTCTCCCATCCGTGGGAGGCGAGGCCGACCAGCAGGGATGCGGCATGGTCGAGGATCCTGTCC
Organism: Brachybacterium sp. ACRRE; assembly: GCF_022346485.1. Lineage (NCBI taxonomy): Bacteria > Bacillati > Actinomycetota > Actinomycetes > Micrococcales > Dermabacteraceae > Brachybacterium > Brachybacterium sp. ACRRE. The sequence goes on from NZ_JAKRMO010000028.1 coordinate 30,395, forward strand.
TGCACCGGGTCGCGGCGCTCGGCGCCCACCTCGTCGCCCTCGGCGTCGCGCGGCAGGCGCGTGTCCAGGACGATCACCGCGCCCTCGCTGCGGGGCGGCTCCTCCTCGCGGGTCATCAGCCGTCCGGCGCGGGCGCTCGCCCGCCAGTGGATGCGGCGCATGTCGTCGCCCGGGGCGTAGGGCCGCGGGATCACGCCGAGCTCTCCGCTGCCGATCGCCGCGCCGGCGCGCTCGAGGTCGCGCCGTCCGATGCCGATCCGGCTGGTGCCGGCGTCGTCCACGGGCTCGACGACGGGCAGGCCGACGATGCGGCCGGGCAGCTCGATGCGCGCGCTGAGCTGCAGGAGGCCGAAGGGGTCGCGCAGCCGGATCAGGCAGGGGCCGAGCTCGTGGATGCCGCGCCCGCCCACCTGCACGTGGTGGGGCATGCGCGGGGCGAGGCGGAGGTCGCCGGGGCCGCCGAGGCCCGCGGGCAGCTGCGCGGTCACGGTCCCGCTGCCCAGCGGCACGCGGGCGGCGAGCGCGGTGGGCAGCAGGCGCAGGTCCACGCGGGCGGGGGCGCCCGCGGTCACGGCGTCGTCGAGCACGCGCCGCGAGAGCCCGAGCCCGATCCGCAGCAGGACCACCGCGACCAGGGACAGCAGCAGGGCGAGCACGAGGGCGATGCCGATCAGGCGGCCGGCGGCGAGCCCGGTGATCTCCCCGCCCGCCCACAGCAGCACGGCGACGACCAGCAGGCAGGCGCCGCGGGCCGTCGGGCGGATCCGGGTGCGCCGGGCGCGGGCGCTCGCGGCGCCCGCCGCGCCGACGGCGCTCGACGCCCCGGCCGCACCCGTCACACCGACGGCTCCGGTCGTCGCGGTCGCCATCATGCGCTCCTCATCAGGCCACCGGGACCTGCGCGAGCACGTCCTCGAGCACGTCGTCGGCCGTGGCGCCGCGGGACAGGGCCCCGGGGCTGAGGTGCAGGCGGTGGCGCCACACGGGGCTGATCACGGCGCGCAGGTCGCCGGGCTCGACGAAGCCGCGGGCGCCCATCGCCGCGTGCGCCTTCGCGGCGCGCAGCAGGTGCACGCCGGCGCGCGGCGAGGCGCCCAGCACGCTGCGCGGATGCTCCCGGGTCGCGGCCGCGAGACGCACCGCGTACTCGACGAGCGCGGGCGCGGCGTGGACCCGGCGGATCGCGCGCACGTACGCCGCGATCGTCGCGGGATCGGTGCGGGCGCGCACGGAGTCCACGAGCTCGCGGTCGCCGTCGGGCACGGGCCCGGCCTGGGCGGAGAGCATGCGCGCCTCGGCCGAGGCCACCGGGTACCCCATGGTCATCTGGGCGAGGAAGCGGTCGCGCTGCGCCTCGGGCAGGCGATAGGTGCCCTCCATCTCCACGGGGTTCGCGGTCGCGACCACCATGAAGGGCTCGGGCAGGGCGTAGGTCTGGCCGTCGACGCTGACCTGCCGCTCCTCCATCGCCTCGAGCAGCGCGGACTGGGTCTTCGGGGAGGCGCGGTTGATCTCGTCGGCGAGCAGGACCTGCGTGAACACGGCGCCCGGGCGGAACTCGAAGCGACCCGCGGCCTGGTCGAAGATGCTCGCGCCGGTGACGTCGCCGGGGAGCAGGTCGGGCGTGAACTGGATGCGGTGACGGTCGGCGCCGAGCGCCGCGGCCAGGGACTTCGCGAGCATGGTCTTGCCGGTGCCGGGGACGTCCTCGACGAGCACGTGGCCGCCGGCGAGCAGCACCATCACGGCGAGCGACGCGGCGTCGGCCTTGCCCTCGACGACCGTCGAGATCTCGTCGACGACGTCGCGCGCGGTGCCGGCGATCTCCTCGAGCGTGGCCGGGGAGAGCGGGGCGTCGGAGGCGCCCGCCGCGTCGGACCCGGCCGTGCTGCCGGTCCCGTCGGACGCGCCGTTCGCCCGACGGCGGCCCGTGGGGCCGGTGCCGTCGGGTGCGGGGGTGTCCGCGGTCCTCATCGGGCTCTGTGTCATCTGCTCTCCTCGTTCGCGGACGTCGGACGCTCCGCGCGACGTCGCGTCCCGACCGGGGTCGGGGCCCGCTGGGCGGGCACGAAGCGCACAGTCGACCACTGCGGACCGTCCCACGCACCCATCCGTGCGCCGATGCACAGGCATGCATGGACCCGGACCACATGTTTGCCAGACCTTGGCCCGGTCCGACGCGCACGGATGCTGTCCTGTTCATAGATTCTACGGAGCGGCCCGCGGGCCGACCAGGGTTCCCGGGCGGTGCACACGCACCGCGCAGTCGCGCCACAGGCGCGGCACAGCCGGAATCGGCGGCCACGGGCCGCCGCCGGCGGACCCTCCCGGCGCGGACCGGGACGCAGCGGCCAGGAGCCGCACAGCCATCAGCAGTCGAGCAGCACAGGGCCAGGACCGCCCGCGAGGAGGACGACCACGTGCCCCAGGGACGACGCCGCATCGGCGCCGCGGGCGCCGCGGTGCTGCTCCCCTGCCTGCTCCTGCCCGCCCAGGCCCAGGCCGCGCAGCTCCCCACGGTGTGCAGCGCGCTCACCGTGGTGGCGGACGCGGAGGACGTCTCCCCCGGGGACAGCGTCCAGATGCAGGCCTGCGGCTTCTCCGACTCCACGACCTCGGTCGACGTGAATATCGTGGGCGACCGCACGACCACCACGGGCCCCGTCGCCGTCGAGCCCGACGGCACGGTCCGCACGCGCGTCGCGCTCCCCGACTCCGGCGACGTGCGCATCACCCTCGAGGGCCGCGACAGCAGCGAGTCCGGCTCGGTGCGCGTGCACGTCGGCGGGGACGACGCGTCGGGGACCGATGGCAGCGGGGCCGACGGAGGCTCCGACGACACGGGCAGCGGCTCGGGGTCGTCGGACGCCGGCGGCAGTGGCAGCGGCAGTGGCAGCGGCGGCAACGGCAACGGCGAGGACGATGGCTCGGAGTCGGGCAGCGGCTCCGGCGACGACGGCTCCTCGGGCTCCGGCTCCTCCGACGCGGACGACTCCGACGACGACTCCGGCACGGGCTCGGGGTCCTCGACCGGCGGGGGCTCCTCTGCCGGCGAGGACTCGGGTGACGCGGGATCGGGCGGCGCCGATTCCGGCGGCGCGAGCGACGCCGACGGGTCCGACGACTCCTCGTCCGGCGGCTCCGGCACGTCGAACGACTCCGGCGACTCCGGCAGCACGAGCGGCTCCGATGGCACCGGCGGCGACGCCTCCGACGACTCTGCCTCGCAGGATGCGGGCTCGGGTCGGGGCTCGTCCTCCGGTGCGGGCGTCTCGAGCGACGAGAGCGGGGACGACGCAGGCTCCGGGGGCCGCGGCAGCGCGGACGCGGCCGAGGACGGATCCGGCGCCGACCGGTCCGATGGCTCCTCGAGCGCCTCGGGCCGCGACGACTCGTCCGGCGCGGGAGCCGCAGGGTCCGATGCGGGCGAGGGCGAGCGCGCCGAGGGCTCCGGATCAGGCTCCTCGAACGACACGGCGTCGGACGACTCCTCGCGCGGCACGGCCGATGATGCGCAGGCCGACCCGGACCACGGCGAGGACACCGGGTCCGCGAGCGACACGGGCGACGGCTCGACCGGGGATCCGAGCGCCGACGGCGACGGCCGCTCGGCCGACGGGCACCCCGTCTCCTCCTCCGGTGGAGGCGACGGGGACGCGCAGGACGCGGAGGCGCGCGCGGCGTCCGCACGCGAGGGCGCCGGGGTCGGCCCGGCCCTCGCCATCAGCGGTGCGGGGCTCGTGCTGCTGGGCGCCGTGGGCGTCGCCGTCGTGGTGCTGCGGCGCCGGAGCGCCGCGGCCGACGGCCACGGCCGCCGCGCCCGCCGCTGACCCGGCCCGTCGGCCCGTCGGCCCATCTGCCCGTCGCCCGTCGCCCGTCGCCCGTCGGCCGGGCATGACTCAGGGCCCCCGGCACGCCCACCTGCGCGCCGAGAGCCCTGTTCTCCCTCGATCCCCTCGCGGGTCCCTGGTCCCCTCGCTTCCCGGTGTCCGGGGATCCCCCGGTTCCGGGAGGCATCCCGTGTCCACGGGAACCCCCCGAGCGCCCGGTGCTCCCCCGAGCACCGGGCACTCCCCCCGGAAATGGCCGGGTCCGATCCGACGCGCACACCCGCGCGTCCGCATGGACCCGTGCCTGCCGCCGCCGCTCGCACCCCCTGCGAGCAGGCGACGGACTCCTGTGTGTCCGCTCTTCTCCGGCGGACTGCAGCTCAGGCGGACTGCACGCGCACCAGCACCTCGAGGTCGCCGTGGCCGGCGTCCTCGAGCACCTCGGAGACCGTGGCCTGGAGGTCCTCGACGACCTGCCGCAGCGGCTCCTGGGTGCGCAGCCCCACCTCGACGACCACCCGGGCCTGCGCCTCCTCGAGGTGCAGGCCGTAGCGGGCGACGGCGTCGGGCCGGCGCCGCAGCCGGGCGTCGAGCGCCCGCAGCGTGCTCGTCACCCCGGGCTCGAGACCGCCGACGCCCGGCACGGCGAGCACGGCCTGCACGAGGTCGTCGGTGAGGACGCCGGTGCTGCTCCTGCTCGCGCGCTCTCCGGCTCGGCCGGTCGGGCCGGCCGCGGCGGGGGCGTCGTCGCTGATGCGGGTGCTCTCACTGATGCGGGTGCTGTCACTGGTCATGGAGGTCCTCGATGTGCACGTCGATGCGGTCGGGGTCGATGCCGAGGTCGCGGCGCAGGGCGGTCGCGACGGCGCCGCGCACGTCCTCGGCCAGGCGCACGAGGTCGCGCGCGCCGGGGCTGCCCAGCTGGACGGAGATCCGCAGCGTCACCGCGCGCGGCATCCCCCTCTCGCCGGACCGGCCGCCGTGCGAGGCGGCGTCCTCCTCCTCGTACTCGACGCGGGCGCGCAGGCTGCGCGCGTCCGGCACCGTGTCCACGGCCCGTCGCAGCACCGTGTGCAGGGTCAGCTCGGAGACCGACATCGGGCCGCGCCGCGTGGGCGGGACCGCGACCTGCGCACCCCGGCGCACCTCGGCGCGCACGGACCGCTTGAGCGCGGCGAGCGCCCCGGAGGACACGGACACGCTGGGGTCGCCGGACTTCTCCAGCTCCGCCCATTCCTGGTGGGCCGAGCGGATCAGGCTGTCGTAGGCGGCCGACTGCTCCGCGGTCTCGACGGGCAGCTCGTGCTCGACGGGCGCGCCCTGCTCGACCGGCGCGCCCTGCTCGCTCTCCTCCGGCTCGTGTGGCGTCTGCATGCTCACCTCCACTCCTCCATCCTCGCGATGATGTGCGCGCGGGCACGGGCCAGGCGGCCGCGCACGGTGGACTCCGGCAGGTCCAGGGCGGAGGCGATCTCCGCATAGCCCAGGCCGTCGATCTCGCGCAGCACCCAGCACTCCCGCTGGCTCGCCTCGAGCCCGTCGAGCAGCTGGCGCAGCGTGCGCATCTGGGCGTCGACCACGACCGCGTCGAACGGGTCGCCATGGCCGCCCGCGTTCGCGCCGCCGCTGCCGGAGCCGACGGCGCCCACGCTCCCGCCCACGCCCGGCTGCTCGGGGAAGTCCTCCGGGGCGAGCGGGTCCGTGCCGCGACGCGCGCTGCGCCGCACCACGTCCGTGGACCGCCGGGCGCAGATCTGCAGCAGCCAGGAGCGGAAGGCGTCCGGGTCCTGCAGCAGGTGCAGGCGCCGCCACGCGGTCAGCAGGGTCTCCTGGACCACGTCCTCGGCGTCGGCGCGGTTGCGCAGCGCCGCCGATGCCAGACGCAGCAGCGCGGACTGGTGCCGGTCGATGAGCACCTCGAAGGCGTCGACGTCGCCGTCCTGGGCGCGCAGCACGAGGGTGCGCTCATCCATGCGCCGCTCCTGGGAGGCCTCGCTCACCCACCGCTCCTTCATCGTTCGTCCTGGTCCTGCAAGCCGTTCCGTCGGCCGTCCTGCCGTTCACTCCGTCGGCCGTCCTGCCGGTCGTTCCGTCGGCCGATCTGCCGGCCGGCCCGGGCCCGCCGCGACCCGCCCCGGAGGGCACATCGCGAGAGGCGCCACGGGAAGGACGTCATCTCACGCCCGATCCTCACACCTCGAACCGGTGATGTGCACCACAGGGCGTGACGCGAGAGTTCACGTGCGCGCCGGACGACCGTCACCGGCGGCTTCCCACCCGCTCCATGAGGGCCGGGCACCCTGGTCGTGCGCATCATCCCCGTCCCGACGGCGAGAGGCCCCTGACCTGTGAACACTCCCGGATCGCTCCCGCCCCTCACGGTCTCCGTGATCGGATGCGGCTACCTCGGCGCCGTCCACGCGGCCGCCATGGCCGAGCTGGGGCATCGCGTGATCGGGCTCGACGTGGATGCGCAGCGGGTCGCCGCTCTGAGCGCGGCGCGTCCGCCGTTCCACGAGCCGGGCTTCGCCGAGCTGCTCGCACGCACCGTGGCCTCCGGCCGTCTCACCTTCACCACGGACTACGCCGATCTCGCCGGGGCCGACGTCCACTTCCTGGCGCTGGGCACGCCGCAGCGGGCCGACGGTCTGGGCGCGGACCTCGGCATGATCGAGTCGGCGCTGGACTCCCTGGTCCCGCTGCTCGCGGCGCGCGGCGGGGCGCGGACGCTCATCGCCGGGAAGTCCACCGTGCCCGTGGGCACCGCCCGCCGCCTGCACGCGCGCGTGGCCGGCATCGCCGGGGCCACGGTGGTGTGGAACCCGGAGTTCCTGCGCGAGGGCTTCGCGGTCTCCGACACCCTGCGCCCCGACCGGCTCGTCTACGGGCTCGCCGATCCCGCGGGCGCCGAGGCCGAGCACGAAATCGCCCTGCTGGACCGCGTGTACGCGCCGATGCTGGCCACGAGCATCCCGCGGAAGGTGTACTCGCTCGAATCGGCCGAGCTCGTGAAGGTCTCGGCGAACTCGTTCCTGGCCACGAAGATCTCCTTCATCAACGCGATCTCCGAACTGTGCGACATCACCGGGGCGGACGTCGCCGACGTCGCCGAGGCGATCGGCATGGACGACCGGATCGGACGGAAGTTCCTGCGCGCCGGCGTGGGCTTCGGCGGCGGCTGCCTGCCCAAGGACCTGCGCGGCCTCATCTCCCGCGCCGGGGAGCTCGGCGCCGTCGACTCCTTCGCCTTCCTGCGCGACATCGACGCGATCAACACCGGACGGCGGGAGTACATGCTGCGCCGGGCCCGCGCCGCCCTCGGCGACAGCCTCGAGGGCCGACGGGTCGCGGTGCTCGGCGCCGCCTTCAAGCCCGACACGGACGACGTGCGCGACTCCCCCGCCCTGGATATCGCGGTGCGCCTGGTGGGCGAGGGGGCGGACGTGTCCATCACCGATCCGGCCGCGCTCGCGAACGTGCGCGCCCGCTTCCCCTCGCTGCACGCGATCGAGGACGTCGAGGAGGCCCTCGCGGGAGCCGAGCTCGTGCTGCTGCTCACCGAATGGCCCCTCTACCGGCACCTCGATCCCGCGCGGGTCGGCACGCTCGTCGCCGCGCGGCGCCTCATCGACGGCCGCAACGTGCTGGATCTCGCGGCGTGGCGACGGGCCGGCTGGGACGCGTCGGGGCTCGGTCGGCGCTGAGCCTCACCGGTCGACGCCGCGCCTCACCGGCCGACGCCGCGCCTCACCACTGCACGGGATCGCGCACGATCGGGCAGGTCATGCAGTGCCCTCCGCCGCGGCCCCGGCCCAGCTCGGCGCCGCGGATCGTCAGCACCTCGACGCCGGCGTCGCGCAGGGCGGCGTTGGTCTGGGTGTTGCGGTCGTAGGTGATGACGACGCCGGGCTCGAGGGCGACGGCGTTGTTGCCGCTGTCCCACTGCTGGCGCTCGGAGGCGTAGAGATCGCCCGCGGTCGCGACCGTGCGCAGCTCCTTCAGGCCCATGGCCTCGGCGACCACGTCCACGAAGCGGCGCTCGCCCTCGTCGCGCACCTCCATGCCCAGGGGGTTGTCGGCCGGGCGGATGGTGAAGGCGTGGATGCCGTCGACGATCGCCGGGTGGATCGTCGCGAGGTCGCGGTCGGCGAAGGTGAACACGGTGTCCAGGTGCATGGCGGCCCGCAGCCGCGGCATCCCCGCGACGACGATCCTCTCCACGGCGCCTGCCGCGAAGAGCTCGGCGGCGAGCTGGGTGATGGCCTGCCGGGAGCTGCGCTCGCTCATGCCGATCAGCAGCGTCCCGTTGCCCACGGGCATCACGTCGCCGCCCTCGAGGGTCGCCTGCCCCCAGTCCCGCTCCGCGTCGCCCCACCACACGCGCGAGCCGGAGAGCTCGGGATGGAAGCGGTAGAGGGCCTGCATGAGCAGGGTCTCGTCCTTGCGGGCCGGCCAGTACAGCGGGTTCAGGGTGAGGCCGTCGCCGATCCAGCAGGTGGTGTCGCGCGTGAACAGGGTGTTGGGCAGCGGCGGCAGCAGGTACTCGGGGGTGCCCACGGACTCGCGGGCCAGGTTCGCGTAGGCGGTGCGCAGGTCGGCGGGCAGCTCCGTCGTGGCCATGCCGCCGATGAGGACGCGCGCGAGCTCGGGGCCGTCGAGCGCGTCGAGGCTGCTGCGGGTCGCGTCCACGAGCCCCAGGCCCACGCGGTTGGCGATCACCTTGCGGTCCAGCAGCCAGGTGCGGGCCTCGGGCATGTCCATGGCCTCGCCGAGCAGGTCGTGCAGCTCGAGCACCTCGACGCCGCGCGAGGTCATGGTCTCCACGAAGTCGGCGTGGTCGCGCTGGGCGGCCTCGACCCACATGACGTCGTCGAACAGCAGCTCGTCGCTCGTGGACGGGGTGAGTCGCTCGTGGGCGAGCCCGGGCCGGCACACGAGCACCTTCCGCAGTCGTCCCACCTCGGAATGGACGCCGGAGGGTGTGGGCGCCTCTTCAGGCGCAGCGATCCTGCCGGCTGGCGCGGCACCGTCGCCGGCGGAGTCGGCGAGGGCGCTCTCGGGGTCGACGGGCAGTGCGGGCATGGGACCTCCCCGGGTCGGTGGCGCCGTCCGGCGGCGGGCGGCGCAGCGCCGTCATCCGTCGGGCGCTCCTGGCATGATCGCGCATCGAGCACGCCACGGGGAGGTCTTCACCGAACTCTCCCGCCCGCGCGCTCACCCTCGCGGGCCGCACGAGCAAACCGATGAGCCCACCCCGCGGCCACCCGCGCCGCGGGTCGGGTCCCGAACGCGTCAGCCGACGCGGCGTCGGTAGACGGCCGTCGCGACAGCAGAGGCGGCGACCAGGATTCCCCCGCACCACGCGAGCGCTGTCGCGATGCTCCCGTCCACCGGAGCGCCTGCGAGCAGGGCGCGCGTCGCCTCGACGATCGCCGTCACCGGCTGGTTCTCGGCGAACCAGCGCACGGGCCCGGGCATCGACGCGGTCGGCACGAACGCCGAGCTGAGGAAGGGCAGGAAGATCAGGGGGTAGGAGAAGGCGCTCGCGCCGTCCACGGACCGGGCCGTCAGTCCGGGGATCACGGCGATCCAGGTGAGGGCGAGGGCGAAGAGCCCGATGATGCCCGCGGCCGCGAGCCAGGCGAGGGGCCCCGCCGTCGACCGGAACCCCATGATCAGCGCGACGCCGAGGACGACGAGGAGCGAGGCGAGGATGGCCACGAGCGAGGTGAGCACGTGTGCCCAGAGGACGCTCGACCGCGCGATGGGCATGGAGCGGAATCTCTCGACCGCGCCGCTCTTCACATCATTGAAGAGTCGGAACGCCGTGTACGCGACGCCGGAGGCGACAGTGATCAGCAGGATGCCCGGGAGGAGGTAGTCCACGTAGGCGACTCCTCTCGGCAGGGAGGTGCCGATCGCGCCGCCGAACACGTAGACGAACATCAGCATCATCGCGATCGGCATCAGCGCCGTGGTGACGATGGTGTCGGGACTGCGCAGGACGTGCCGCAGCGATCGCCCCGTCAGCACTGCCGTATCGGCGAGTCCGTGTGTGGTCATGCGCTCTCCTCCGTGCTCTCCGGGTCCGTTCTCTCCGGGCCCGTTCTCTCCGGGCCGACGAGGGAGAGGAACACGTCCTCGAGCGTCGGCTGCTTCTCGACCTGCTCGACCACCGGCGACGGCACGAGCCGCCGCAGCTCCTCGAGGGAGCCCTCGACGAGGATGCGCCCCGCGTGCAGGATCGCCGCACGGTCGGCCAGTCGCTCCGCCTCCTCGAGGTACTGCGTGGTCAGCAGCACTGCGGTTCCACGGTCGGCGAGGGCCCTCACGGAATCCCAGACCTCGATCCGTGCCCGCGGGTCCAGACCCGTCGTCGGCTCGTCGAGAAGCACCACCGCCGGGTCCCCGATCAGACTCATGGCGAGGTCGAGCCGCCTGCGCATGCCGCCCGAGTAGTCGGCGACTCGACGCCCGCCCGCATCGGCGAGCGAGAACCGCTCGAGCATGTCGTCCGCCACGGCCCGCGGGCGGGGCGCGCGGCGCAGCCGAGCGATGAGGACGAGGTTCTCCCGTCCGGTGAGGATCTCGTCCACCGCGGCGAACTGACCGGTCAGACTGATGGACCGGCGCACCCGCTCGGGATGCCGCATGGGATCGGCACCGTCGATGAGGCAGGACCCGGCGTCGGCCGGAAGCAGCGTGGCCAGGATCCGCACGAGGGTCGTCTTGCCGGCCCCGTTCTCGCCGAGCAGGGCGAAGACGCTCCCCCTGGCGACGTCGAGGTCCACACCGCGCAGGACGCGATGACCCCTGTAGGACTTCTCCAGGCCCCTCACGCGGATCGCGGGGGAACGCTCGGCCGGCGCGGCCGTCATCACCGCTCGCCCGACTCGGCCCGCTCGGCGCGCTCCACGGCTTCGACGAGCCTCTTCTTCTCGGTGTTGATCCATCCGGCGCCGCCGTAGTTCGCGGCGAAGGTCTCCGCGAAGTCCACGGGGTCCGCACCGACGATGTCCCGGATGGCCGTCCCGTCGGCGGCCGCGCGCTCGAAGAGGTCCGCGAGGTCCTCGTAGGCGTCCAGCCAGATGTCGCCGGCGGTGGCGCCGAAGTACAGCAGGTAGCGCTCGAGGGCCTCGATCGCCGTGCGGTACGGGGGAGGCATCTCCTTCACGCGCGCCCTGTATGCGCGCCATCGGCGCTTGTCCCCGAAGTCTCCCGTGACCTTCTCGATGAGATTCATGCGTTCCCGTCTCCTTCATGCAGTTCGTTCAATCGCTCCGCGAGGAAGCCCCACGTCCTCCAGAACTCCTCGAGGTGCTCGCGACCCTGCGGGTTGAGCGTGTAGACCTTGCGCGGAGGGCCCTTCTCCGAGGGCCTCTTCTCGACGTCCACGAGACCGCGCTGCTCGACCCTGACCAACAGGGCGTACACGGTGCCCTCCGCCAGCTCGTCGAAGCCCCGCTCGCGCAGCCGTGCGGTGATCTGGTACCCGTACGCGGGCTCTGCGGCGATGATCGCAAGGACGATGCCCTCGAGCACGCCCTTGAGCATCTCGGTCTGCTGCTTGCCCACTGCACCCCTTCCGTCGCTACTCTGTAACACCGACTACCGGTAGATAGTAATACCGAGTAGCACTTGCGGCAACCTCTGCGCCCGCGGCTGTGCGCCGGTCGTCGGAGCGGCCGGGGATACTGGACTTCAGACCGCACACCGGGCGTCCTGCGCCCTGCGGTCCGACGACCGCCACGACCCAGGAAGAAGCGATGACCGCCTCCGATCTCGACCTCCGCGCCCTGCCGAAGGCGGTCCTGCACGACCACCTCGACGGCGGCGTGCGCCCGCAGACCGTCCTCGACCTCTCCCGCGAGCTGGGCATCGAGCCGCCCGCGCCGACCGCCGAGGGCATCGCCGACTGGTTCGCCGAGGCCGCCGACTCGGGTTCCCTCTCCCGCTACCTCGAGACCTTCTCGCGCGTGCTCGAGCTGATGCAGACCCCGGAGTCCCTGCGCCGCGTGGCCCGCGAGTTCGTGGAGGACATGGCGGCCGACGGCGTCGCCTACGCCGAGACCCGCTGGGCCCCGGAGCAGCACCTCGAGGGCGGGCTGAGCATGGAGGAGGCCGTCGACGCGGTGCAGGCGGGCCTGGACGAGGGCACCGCGCAGGTCGAGGCGTCGGGCGGGCGGATCCTCGTCGGCCAGATCCTCTGCCAGATGCGCCAGAACGCCCCGCGCGAGGAGATCGTGGACCTCGCGATCGCGCGCCGGGGCCGCGGAGTCGTCGGCATCGACCTCGCCGGTCCCGAGGACGGCTTCCCCGCCTCCCGCTTCCGCCCACAGCTCGAGCGGGCCCGCGCCGCCGGCGTCCACGTGACGATCCACGCCGGGGAGGCGGCGGGCGTCGACTCGATCGCCGGCGCCCTGGACTGCGGCGCGGAGCGCCTGGGCCACGGGGTGCGCCTCATCGACGACATCGACTCGGGCGAGCTCGGCCCGACGGCCCGCCGAGTCCGCGACCACGGCGTGGTGCTCGAGGTCTGCCCGAGCTCGAACCTGCAGACCGGCGCATTCCCGACCATCGCCTCCCACCCGGTCGACGCGCTGCGTCGAGCCGGGATGAAGGTCGCCGTCAGCTCCGACAACCGCCTCATGAGCAGGACCTGGACAAGTCGGGAGCTCGGACGGATCGTGGACGCCTTCTCCTGGGGGCTCGACGAGCTCGAGCAGACGACGCTCATCGGCCTGGACAACGGCTTCGCCCCTGAGGAGCAGCGCCGTGCGCTGCGCGAGGAGGTCGTGCTGCCTGCCTTCCGGGCGGCGCGGCGCGTGTGAGGTCGGCACCCCTTCCGTGAGGTCGGCGCGCCGTCCCGTCGACCCGCAGGGTCGGCTCAGCGCACCACGCCGTCCATCCGGAAGGCCTGCGTGACATGGAGGTCGGCGAGGCGCAGCGCGGTCGCCGCGTCGATGCCTCCGGGCTCCGTGAGCAGCTGGAGGCTCAGCCCGTCGAGCAGCGCCACGGTCGCGATCCCGAAGAGCTCCGGATCGGCCTCCGGAAGGGCCTGGCCACGCTCCTGTGCGACGCGGACGGCATCGGCGCCGAGTGCGCGGAGCCTGGCCATGATCGCCTGCTGCCTCTCCGCCAGCGCCGGGTCGACCAATGCCCGCGCGGCGAAAGCGAGGTAGACCCGGGTCTCCCGGATGCGCGTCCCGTCCAGCGGCAGGAACTCGCGCAGCACAGCGCGCACCACCTCGCCGACAGGGCCCTCACGAGGGATCGCGTCCGCGCGGGCGAGCGCGCTGTCGATGACGTGCTCGAAGGCGAGGCGCAGCATCTCCTCCTTGCTGCGCGCGTAGTACTGGACGGACCCGATCGACACTCCTGCGCCGGCGGCGACCTCACGGATGGTGACGCGCTCGAGCCCTTGCCCGGCGATGATGTCGAGGAGGGAATCCAGGACCCGCTCCCGCACGCTGTTCTCGGCCATCGCCCCAGGATACACGGGACCTATACATCCGTATAATACGGTTGTATTATGCGCGTCATGGCCCCACAGACCGGGGTGACGCCCACGGAGACGCCGCTCCTCCCGCCGCAGAGTTTCCGTCCTCTCCACCTGCTCCGCCGCCGCAGCGTCCAGATCACCGCAGCGGCCTGGCTGGCGGCCAACCTCGCGCTGCTCGCCCTCGCCGGCGGACACCTTCCCTTCCGCGCGTCCTCGCTCGCGATGCCGCCGGCCCTCGACAAGGTGCTGCTCACCGACGCGATGTTCGTGGAGGTGTTCGTGCAGATGGCGATCGTGCACCTGCTGACACGGCGCCGACGGGTCCCGGACATCTCGGCTCGCGCGCCCGAGCGCGCCACGTCACGCCGCGAGGTGACGCTCATGCTGGGGTACGGGCTGGCGGCGATGCTGGGCGGCTTCACGCTGAGCCGGCTGATGGGATGGCACGCCTTCGGATTCCATCTGGACGGCATGGTGATCAGCACCGGGCAGCCCGTCGTGCCCGCCGAAGCCGTCTGCTGGGCGCTCTACAACGTCATCGCCTACGCACTGATCCCCTACCTCGTGTTCCGGCGCCGGTACACCACCGCGCAGCTGAGCCTGCGTTCGTCCGATCGCCGGGCTGACATCGTTCTCGTCCTGGTGGTGCTCCTGGTCGAATCCGCCGTGCAGCTGCTGTCCTCCGACGCGGCGATCCTGGGGCTCGGGGCCCGACAGCTCCTGCTCGGCGTCCCGCTCACCTTCGCGCTGTCCTTCGCCGGGACGGTGCTGCCCACGATGGTCTTCATCTACTGCATCCTCGCCCCGAGGTATCTGCGGCTGACCGGTTCGATCCCCGCGACGGTCGTCCTGGGCGGCGTGACCTATGCGCTCATGCACTTCTTCGACGGCTGGACGACGTTCGCCTCGCCCGTGGACGCGGCCATGTCCCTGCTGTACCTGCTGCTGTTCTACACGGGGCCGGGCATGTTCAAGACGTTCATCACCCTGCGGACAGCGAACGCCTGGACGCACGTCTGGGCCTACCACGCGATCGCGCCGCACGTCCTCATCGATACCCCGATGTTCGTGAGGATCTTCGGGCTGCGCTGAGGGGTGGCACCCGCTCCAGCGCCCTGCGGAGCACCTTGGTCCCGGGCCCGGGACCCGGGATGTCCGCAGGAGGGTGGAGGATGGCGTTCGTCGTCGCACCCCCGCGCGGGTCCGCCCTGCCGTCCGACGCCGCACACGGCCGGGAGCCGCTGGCCCTGATCACGACCGCTCAGCGTCCCCGCCTTCACCTGAAGGAGACTCCGATGACTCCCCGCAGCACCCGGCCCGCCCGATCCTCTGGTCGGACGCACTCGGCCGGTCGGTCCGACGCCGTCGCCGCGCCCCGCATCGATCCGCTCGTGCTGCGGGACCTCGAGGACTCCCCCGCCGACGCCCTCGACTCCTACGCGTCCCTCGAGGGACGGCGGTTCGATGGGGGCGACGTCTCCGGCCGTGACCTGCACGGGCTCGCGCTCGACGAGTGCGAGCTGGTCGATGTCATGGCGCACGAGACCGACCTGCAGGATGCCCGTCTCACCGAGGTGCGCATCGAGCGCTTGAACGCCCCCGCGCTGAAGGCGGGCCGGGCCACCCTGCACGGCGCCGAGATCACGGCCTCGCGGATCGGTGCGCTCGAGCTGTTCGACGCCGACCTCGACTCGGTCGTCCTCACGGGCTGCAAGCTGGACTGGTTGAACCTGCGCGGTGCGCACCTGGTCGACGTGGTGCTGCGCGACTGCACGCTCACGGAGCTCGACCTCGGCGAGGCCGACGCGACGCGCGTGTGCTTCGAGAACTGCCGCGCCGAGACGGTGACCTTCACCGGCGCGCGCCTCGCGGACGTGGACCTGCGCGGACTGGAGACGAGCGCGCTCGCGGGCATCGGCGGCATGCGCGGCGCCGTCGTCTCCGTCGCGCAGGCGACCGCCTGGGCGGAGGACTTCGCCGCCCACCTGGGGATCCGCGTCAGCGGGTGACGGCTGACGAGCCGACGGCCGGCCGAATCGGCCATGTCCGTCGGGCCCGTCGGAAATGCGGCCGATCAGGCCTGGCCGGAGCGCTCCGCGGCGACGAGCTCGGCGATCTGGATGGCGTTCAGCGCCGCGCCCTTGCGCAGGTTGTCCGAGACGGCGAAGAGCACGAGGCCCTTGCCATCCGGCACGGACTGGTCCTGGCGGATGCGGCCCACGAAGGTGCCGTCCTTGCCGGCCGCCTCGAGCGGCGTGGGGACGTCCTCGAGGGTCACGCCGGGCGCGTCCGCGAGAGCCTCGCGGGCCTGCTCGGGGGTGATCCCCTCGTCGAACTCCGCGTGGATCGCGACGCTGTGGCCGGTGAACACGGGCACGCGCACGCAGGTCCCGGCGACGGGCAGGTCGGGGAGGTTCAGGATGCGGCGCGACTCGTTGCGCAGCTTCTGCTCCTCGTCGGTCTCGCCCGAGCCGTCCTCGACGAGGTTCCCGGCGTAGGCGAGCGCGTTGAAGGCGATCGGCTTCACGTAGGTCTCGGGCGCGGGCAGCTCGACCGCCGAGCCGTCCAGGGCGAGCTCCTCGAGGTGATCGGCGGCGGCGCGGACCTGCGCGGCGAGCTCCTTCACGCCCGCGACGCCGGAGCCCGAGACCGCCTGGTAGGTGGCGACCTTGAGGCGCGCGAGGCCGGCCACGGAGTGCAGAGCCTTCAGCGCCGGCATCGCGGCCATCGTGGTGCAGTTCGGGTTCGCGATGATGCCGCGGGGACGATCGGCGATCGCCTCGGGGTTCACCTCGGAGACGACCAGCGGGACCTCGGGGTCCTTGCGCCACGCGGAGGAGTTGTCGACCACGACCGCGCCGGCCGCGGCGAACCGCGGCGCGAGAGCCTTCGAGGTCGAGCCTCCGGCGGAGAAGATCGCGATGTGCACGGGCGTGGCCTCGAGGTCCGCGGTCTCCGCGTCCTCGACGACCAGGTCGAGCCCGGCGTAGCGCACGGTGCTGCCGGCGCTGCGGGCGGAGGCGAAGGCGCGCACGGCGGAGTGCGGCAGGGCGCGCTCGGCGAGGAGGGCGAGCATCACGCGGCCCACCTGGCCGGTGGCGCCGACGACGCCGATCACGGGCCCGTCGGCCGCATAGCCGGGCGTGCCGGTGAAGTCGACGGCGGTGCGGGTGGTGTCGGTGCTGGTCATCGTCCGGTCCCTCCGTAGACCACGGCCTCCGTCTGCTCGGCGTCCAGGCCGAAGGCGGTGTGGATCACGCGCACGGCGTCGTCGAGCCGCGAGATGTCGGTGACCACGGAGATGCGGATCTCCGAGGTCGAGATCATGTCGATGTTGATGCCGGCCTCACCGAGCGAGCGGAACAGCGTGGCCGAGACCCCCGGGGAGGACTTCATGCCGGCGCCCACCACGGAGACCTTGCCGATCTGGTTGTTGTAGCGGACCTCGGAGAAGCCGATCGTCTCCCGCGCCCGCTCGATCGCGGCGAGGGCCACGTCGGAGTCGGCCTCCGGGAGCGTCAGGGAGATCGCGACCGTGTCGTCGGTCGTCGAGGAGTTCTGCACGATCATGTCGATGTTCGCGCCGGAGGAGGCGACGACGTCGAACAGCAGCGCGGCCTTGCCGGGCTGGTCGGGCACCTCGACGACGGTGATCTTGCCCTCGCTGCGGTCATGGGCGACGCCGGAGATGATCGGCGCCTCGAGGCCGGGATCGGTGGTGTCCACGGACAGCTCCTTGCTGGGGTCGGCCGCATCCAGGTGCGGCACATCGGCGATGCGGACGGTGACGCCGGGGTCCACGGGGACCATGCGCTCGGCGTCGTCGGAGACGATCGTGCCCAGGCGTCCGGAGAACGAGCTGCGCACGTGGAGGGGGACGCCGTAGCGGCGGGCGTACTCGACGCTGCGTCCCATGAGGATCTTCGCGCCGTTGGCCGCGAGGTCCAGCATCTCCTCGCAGGAGATCACGGGGACCCGGCGGGCGCTGGGAACGATGCGGGGGTCGGCGGTGAAGACGCCGTCGACGTCGGAGTAGATCTCGCAGATGTCGGCGTCGAGCGCCGCGGCGAGCGCGACGGCGGTGGTGTCGGAGCCGCCGCGACCCAGGGTGGTGATGTCCTTCGTGCCCTGCGAGACGCCCTGGAAGCCCGCGACGATCGCGACGTTCCCGGCGTCCAGCGCGCTGCGGATGCGGCCCGGCGTGACCTTCTGGATGAGGGCCTTGCCGTGCACCTCGTCGGTGATCACGCCCGCCTGCGAACCGGTGTAGGCGCGGGCGGCGACGCCGCTGTTGTTCAGCGCCATCGAGAGGACGGCCATCGAGATCCGCTCGCCGGCGGTCAGCAGCATGTCGAGCTCGCGCGGCGGCGGGTTCGGCGTGACCTGCTCGGCGAGGTCGATGAGCTCATCGGTGGTGTCGCCCATCGCGGAGACCACGACGACCACCTCGTGGCCGGCCTTCGCGTACTGGGCGATGCGGGAGGCCACCCGGATCACCGAGGCGGCGTCGGCGACGGAGGAACCGCCGAACTTCTGCACGACGAGGCTCATCGGGTGCGGGCTCCTTCATCTCGGTCACGGGGTCGGTCGGCGTCGGGATCGTCGACCAGTGGTGGCCGACGGGCTGTCCGATCCCGCTGAACAGTCGGGGCGCACGTGTTCCACCAGGTCAGCGCGGGTGCGCGAGTGCGCGCTGCCGTCGGTCCGGGAGCGCGCGACCGACGGTGGGCACGGAACGCGGGCCCGCGGCGCGCGGACCCGTCGTCGATTCTACGATCCGACGGGCGACGAGGCACGGGGCCGCCCGGGGAGCGGACTGTGGGGAGGGG
>NZ_JAKRMO010000029.1:0-48496 GCF_022346485.1 Brachybacterium sp. ACRRE
TCGGGGGCCGGGTCGGTCGCGGGGTTGCCGGGCGTCATGCGTCGTCCTCGTCTCGTGCGCGGTGGTCGGGCCAGGGGAGGGAGAGCTCGACCTCGAAGGCGGGTGCGGGTGCGTCGAGCGGGGACTCCGCCGGGCCGTTGTCGTCGTCCGTGTCGGTGCCGCCCTCGGTGGCGGCCGCCTCGGCCCTCATGGTCCCGCCGAGCAGGCGCACGCGCTCGCGCAGACCCGTGAGCCCGAGCCCGGATCCGAGCTCGGAGGCCGCGGTGCGCACATCCTCCGGCACGGTGTTGCGCGAGGTCAGACGCAGCGTGCCCGCCTCGTGGGCGATGCGCAGCGCGAGCGGCTGCCCGGGGGCGTGCTTGCGGGCGTTGGTGAGCAGCTCGCGCACCGCGCGGGCGAGGGTCACCACGAGGGCCGAGCCGGCGGCATCGACGTCGTGCGGATCGGTGCCGATCCACTCCAGGCGCACGTCCTGGCCCTCGGCCCGGGCCCGCTCGATCTGCTCGCCGATGTGCGCGCCCGTGGGCAGGGGCTCCGCATCGTCGGTGCGGAGGGCGGAGAGCACGTGGCGCAGCTCGGAGTTCGCGGCGCGGGCGTCGGCGAGGATCGTCGCCGAGACGTCCCGCATCTGCTCCGGCGGCATGTCCGCACGGTAGGAGAGGGCGCCCGCGTGCATCGCGATGAGGGACAGGTGATGGGAGAGGCTGTCATGCATGTCGCGGGCGATCGCCGCGCGCTGCTCGGACTCGGCCTGGGCGACGAGCGCCCGATGCTCACGGGCCAGCGCCTCGTGCTCGCGCTCGAGGGCCTCGCGTTCGCGCTGGGCGGTCGCGGCCTGGCTGCGCAGGGAGGTGATGAGGACGGCGCGGGTGCCGCGGACGCGCCCCCAGAGCAGGGCGGCTCCCGCGAAGACGAGACTGAGGAGGATGTCGAACACGAAGGTGCTCGACCACTTCCCTTGGGCCCACCGGTCGATGCTCGTGAAGATGAGCCCCGTGACCGCCGCGAGCGAGAGCCCGATGGCGTCCAGGCGCCGATCGCGCCGGACCCCGACCCGGGCGAGTCCCACGGCGGCGGCGGGCAGGGCGGAGCCGCTGAGTGCGCCGGGCACCACCAGCAGCAGATTCCACAGGCCCGCGCGTCGCATCGGGCCGGCGGCGAGGTTCGCGACGGCGCCGACGCCGACGTCGATCACGAGCGCCAGCCCGACGCGCCCCGGCAGCGATTCGCCGTACGTGTCCCACGCGGCCAGGAAGAGGATCAGGGCGAGGCACGCACCGACGACGAGGCATGCCAGGGAGACCACGAGCATGCGGCCGGCTTCGGCGAGACGACGCACGAGGCGTCCTCGTGCCGGGGGATGGTCGACGCCGCTCGGGGCGGGGGCGTCGACGGGGGAGGAGGTCATCCGCACATCGTAGGAACCCGTGCGGGATTCCCGGATCGGCCGAAGGGACGAGCGCGCCGGGACGAGTGCCAAGGGACGGGCGCGCCGGGATCAGCGCCGGGCGCCCGAGCCGAGCCGCTGGGGTGCGGACCGGATCCGGGCGGGCCGGACACGCGCGGCCCGGATCCCGGCGACCAGCGCGCTGACTCCGGCGTCGATCGAGCGGTCGTTGACGATCTCGAGGTCCGCGCGGACCGCGGGCGCCGGGTCGGCGCGGGCGAGGCGCGCGGCGATGTCCGCCTCGTCCTCGCGGCCGCGCTCCCGCAGGCGCGCCGCGCGCACCTCCGGCGACACGCTCACCCGGATCACCCAGGGGCGCTCGGAGCGCGCGACGAGGTCGGGCACGGCGCTCCGGGACGCGTTCACGACCACGGTGCGGTCCGCGCGCGCCTCCTCCTCGAGGGAGATGGGCAGGCCGTAGAGCAGGCCGTGCGCCGACCAGTGCGTGCAGAACGCGCCCGCCGCGGCCAGGTGCCGGAACTCCTCCTCGCTCACCGGATCGTGGTCCTCACCCGGCCCGCGCGGGCGGGTGATGGTGCGACGGACCAGCACCATCTCCTCGCCCAGCGCGTCGCGGGCGCCCGCGAGGAGGGTGTCCTTGCCGGCGCCGCTGCCGCCGACCACCGCGACGAGCGGCCCCGGTCCGATGCGGCTCACGAGACGCGGACCCCCTGGCGGAGCACGGCGCGGACCACGGGGATCAGCGTCCCCTCCGGGTCGCGCTCGCTCGCGGGCGTCCGACGGGGCTGCACGCGCACGAGGTCCGCACGCCGCCCCACGGCGATCTCTCCGCGGTCCTCGAGTCCGACGGCGCGCGCCGGGTTCGAGGAGACCAGCCGAGCTCCCTCGACCACGGTCAGGGAGCCCTCGGCGACGAGGCGGAACACGGCCTGCAGCGGGCTCGCGGGCACGTAGTCGGAGGACAGGATCCCCAGCAGGCCGTGGGTGAGGAGCTCGGAGGCCGCGACGTTGCCGGACTGGCTGCCGCCGCGCACGATGTTCGGTGCGCCCATCACGACGTCGAGGCCGTGCTCGCGCGCGGCACGGGCCGCCTCGAGCGTGGTCGGGAACTCCGCGATCTGCACTCCGAGGTCCACGGATTCCGCGACGTGCTCGAGCGTCGCGTCGTCATGGGCGGCCAGGGCGATGCCGTGCGCCCTGCCGACCGCGGCGATGCGGCGCCGATTGCGATCGGCGTGCTGTGCGGACTGCTCGAGCATGCGGTCCACGTATGTGTCGGCCTCGCCGAGCGCGATCCCGCGCTTGCCGAGGTAGGTGCGCTTGAACAGGTCGACGTCGGCGTACTGGCGCTGGCCGGGCGTGTGGTCCATGAGTGAGGCCAGGAGCACGGCCGGATCCTCGGCGAAGGTGTCGAAGACGTCGGCGCAGTCGGCGGCGGAGACCTCGCAGCGGACGTGGATCGCGTGGTCGGCGCGCAGGAAGCCTGCCGCGGAGGCCTCCGCGATGGCGGCCGTGAGGCGGCGGGCCGCTGCAGGGGTGCGATCGCCGTCGTCGGGCTCCGAGCCGATGCGCACAGCGTCCAGGACGGTGGTGGCGCCGGCCGCCGCCATCTGGGCGTCGTGCGAGAGCACGGCCGGGACGGGATCCCAGGTCACCCCGGGTCGGGGCTCGGAGTGGTGCTCGAGGTGGTCGGTGTGCAGCTCGACCACGCCGGGCATCAGCAGGTCGCCCTCGAGGTCCTCCGCAGGGACGTCGGGGTGCGCTGCGCCGGCGGAGATGTCGGCGATGCGCCCGTCGCGGATCAGGACCGAGCCCTCGAGGACCTCGGTGGGCAGGACGATGCGGGCATGGGTCAGGACGGTCTCGCGGGTCATCGGGTTCCTTCCGGCAGGGGCATCGGAGCAGGGGCGGTGAGCTGATGGACGGTGCGGAGCTCGAAGGGGGCGTCGGGGGCGGGCTCGGTGAAGACGCACAGGGCGTCGAGGACGAGGTCCGTGCCCAGGAGGTCGGAGAAGTGCTCGTGAAGGACCGCCTCCACGGCATCGAGGCGCTCCTCGGACAGGGCATCGGTGAGGGTCAGATGGAAGCGGAAGCGGTCCAGCACGTAGGGGTAGCCCCAGGCGTCGAGGAGCTCCCGCTCCCGGGCGGGGAGCGCATCGGGGTCGCGGCGGAGGCGCTCGGCGGGCGTCATCGGTGCGCGGTGCTCGTCGAGGTCCGTGACGACGGCCGCGGCGAGGGCGTCGAGCTCGGGAGCAGGGTCGCCCGGGACGAGCGCGAGGAAGGAGCCGATCCTGCGCAGCGCGAGACGAGGCACCCGCACGGGACCGTGGAGCGCCGCGCAGCGGGCGACGGCCCGCGCGAGGCCGTCGGCGTCGTGGCCTGGGGCGAGGCGGAACGGGGCTTTGAGCGTGCCGTGGAACCCGTACCGGCGGGGGCTGCGGGTGACGGCGTCGATCTCCGCTCGGGAGAGGGGACCGACGCCGGTCCGCGGGACGGGCCCGGAGCTGGTGGACCGGCCGAGCCAGCGCTCGGCGCGCCGCGCGAGCGCGGTCCCGAATGGATCGAGGGCGGGGCCCCGGGAGCCCGGGGTGGCATAGACCGCGAGGCGCATTCTCAGACCACCGCCGCGGCCGATGCGCTGAAGCGCTCGACGGGGAGGACGCGGTCGGCGACGGCCTCGCGGACCGCGGCGTCGTGGAAGATCCCGAGCATCGCCGTCCCGTGATCGCGCTTCTCGGCGATCAGCTGCACGACGGCGTCGCGGTTGGGGCCGTCGAGGCTCGCGGTCGGCTCGTCGAGGAGCAGCAGGGGGAGGTCCGCGATGAAGCCGCGGGCGATGTTCACCCGCTGCTGCTCGCCCCCGGAGAAGGTGGCCGGGGGGAGCGTCCACAGGCGCTCGGGGATCGAGAGCCGGGCGAGCAGCCCCGCCGCCCGCTCCTCCGCGGCCTCGGCGGGGATCCCGCGTTCGCGCAGGGGCTCGGCCACGACCTGCAGGGCGGGGACGCGCGGCACGCAGCGCAGGAACTGGCTGACGTAGCCCATCGAGTCCCGACGGGCGGCGAGCACGCTGCGCGGTCCGGCGGTCGCCAGATCGACCTCGGCGTCGCGGGTGCGCAGCAGGATGCTGCCGCGGTCCACGGCGTAGTTCCCGTAGATCATCTTGAGGATCGTGCTCTTGCCGGCGCCGGAGGAGCCGCCCAGGACGACGCATTCGCCGGCGTGCACGGTGAGCTCGAGCCCGCGGAGCACGGGCAGGCGCTGTCCGCCCTGGAGGTGCATCGAGAAGGTCTTGTCCACGCTGCGGAGAGCGAGCACGGGTCGGTTGTCCATGGAGAGGTTCACCCCTGGAGGATCGAGGAGACGAGGAGCTGGGTGTACGGCGCCTGCGGGTCGTCGAGGACGCGGTCGGTGAGGCCCGACTCGATGACCCGCCCGTCCTTCATGACGAGCGTGCGGTGGGAGATGAGGCGGGCGACCGCGAGATCGTGCGTGACGATCACGACCGCGAGGCCCAGGTCGGCGACCAGGGAGCGCACGAGGTCCAGCAGGCGCGCCTGCACGGAGACGTCGAGCCCGCTCGTGGGCTCGTCCATGTAGACCAGTCGCGGGGAGACCACGAGGTTGCGGGCGATCTGCAGGCGCTGGCGCATGCCTCCGGAGAAGGTCGCGGGGATGTCGTCGATCCTGCTGCGGGGGATCTCGACCCGCTCGAGCCACGTGGCGGCCTCCTCGCGGATCCTCCCGTAGTGGCGCCAGCCGTCCGCCATCAGCGGCTCGCCGACGTTGCCGCCGGCGCTGACGTGCATCCGCAGCCCGTCGGCGGCGTCCTGGTGGACGAAGCCCCACTCGCTGCGCCACAGGCGTCTCACGGCGCTCTCGCCGAGCTCCGCCAGGTCGACGAGGGCACCGTCCCGGCGGCGGTAGCGGATCGTGCCCTCGCTGGTGTCGAGGCTCTGGGCGAGGGTTCCCAGCAGGGTGGACTTCCCCGAGCCGGACTCGCCGACGACGGCGAGCACCTCCCCGGGCCAGAGGTCGAGATCGACGTCCCGGCATCCGAAGCGCTCGCCGTAGCGGTGGCCGAGGCCCCGGACCTCGAGGAGCGGCCCGGCGGGGGCCGCGTCGGCGGGCTCCGGCTCCATGGCGGGGTGCGCGGCGGGAGCCGCGTCCAGGACGGAGGTCTGCGGGGTCATGCGTGGTCCTCCTGGTGCGCGGCGGCGGTCCGCTCGCAGTGGTCGGTGTCGGAGCAGGCGAACATCACGCCTCCGGAGTCGTCGGTGATGATCTCGTCGAGATAGACCCCCGTCGATCCGCAGATCTCGCAGGGGACGTCGAAGCGCTGCGGCTCGAAGGGATGGTCCTCGAAGCCCAGGCTCTCGACGTCCGTGTACGGGGGGACCGCGTAGATGCGCTTCTCGCGGCCCGCGCCGAAGAGATGCAGCGCCGGGCTGCGGTGCAGCTTGGGATTGTCGAAGCTCGGGGTCGGAGACGGATCCATGAGGTAGCGGCCGTCGACCATCACCGGATAGGCGTAGGTGGTCGCGATGTGCCCGAACCGGGCGATGTCCTCGTAGAGCTTGACGTAGATCAGCCCGTAGTCCTCGAGGGCGTGCATGCGCCGCGTCTCGGTCTCCCGCGGCTCGAGGAAGCGCAGCGGCTCGGGGATGGGCACCTGGTAGACCATGATCTGGCCCTCGGCGAGCGGCGTCTCCGGGATCCGGTGGCGGGTCTGGATGATGCTGGCCTCGGCGGCCCGGGTGGTGGTCGCGCTGCCGCTCACGCGGGCGAAGAACGCCCGGATGGACACCGCGTTGGTGGTGTCGTCGGCGCCCTGGTCGATGACCTTGAGGGTGTCGTCGCGGCCGATGATCGAGGCGGTGACCTGCACGCCGCCGGTGCCCCAGCCGCGGGGCATCGGGACCTCCCGGGAGGCGAACGGGACCTGGAAGCCGGGGATGGCGACGGCCTTCAGCAGGGCGCGCCGGATCATCCGCTTCGTCTGCTCGTCGAGGTAGCCCTCGTTGTAGGTGATCACTCGTCCAGCTCCTCGGGGGTGGCGGCGAGGAGGTCGTCCTCGCGATCGAAATCCGATGGCGCGGGGTCGACCTCGCCGCGGGCGGCGGCGGCCCTGCGGTCGAGGGCCTCGGCGCGCATCCTGCGCACCAGTCCCAGCTCCGCCTGGAAGTCGACGTAGTGGGGGAGCTTGAGGTGCTCCACGAATCCGGTGGCCTCGACGTTGTCGGCGTGGCTGAGCACGAACTCCTCGTCCTGGGCCGGGGCGACCCGGCGCTCGTCGAACTCGTCCGCACGCAGCGCGCGGTCCACGAGCGACATGGACATCGCCTTGCGCTCGGACCTCCCGAAGGAGAGGCCGTATCCCCGCGTGAACTGGGCGGGCGTCTCGGCGCTGCCGGTGAACTGGTTGATCATCTGGCACTCGGTGATCTCGAGGCGCCCGAGGACGACGGGGAACCCGAGCTCCGGGGGCACGATCTCGACCTCGACCTCGCCCACCCGGATCTCCCCGGCGAACGGATGGTTGCGGCCGAAGCCCCGCTGCGTCGAGTAGCCCAGGGAGAGGAGGAACCCCTCGTCCCCGCGGGCGAGCCCCTGGAGCCGCTCCGCGCGGGTCATCGGGTAGGAGACCGGGTCCCGGGTGAGGTCGCCGGGCTCGGGATCGGCCGAGTCCGCGGAGGAGGCCGGCTCGAGCAGGGCGTCCTCCCCGAGGATGTCGGAGATCCGGGGCATCTCCGCGGCCCCCTGGTCGGCCCCGGCGTCGGCGTCGACGTCGGCCCCGGCATCGGTCTCGGTCCCGAGCTCGGCGCGGGCGTCCGGTGCCTCCGCGCCCTGCGGGGATCCCGCCTCGCTGAACAGCCGGTGCGTGTAGTCGAACGTCGCGCCGAGCTGCTGGCCGCCGGGGATGTCCTTGAAGGTGGCGGAGATGCGGCGCTGGGGCGGCAGCTCGGCGGTCTCGAGCGGCTCGGTGGTCCCGAACCGCGGCAGGGTCGTGCGGTACGAGCGCAGGAGCGTGACGGCCTCGAGGACGTCCCCCTGGGCCTGCAGGATCGCGCGGGCGGCGAGCGCGGGATCGGAGAGCGACCCCTCGTTCATCACGCGGGACACGAGCACGCCGAGCTGTCCGGCGACGGCGTCCGGTGCGATGGCCGGGAGCGCCGGGTCACCGCGCCCCTCGCGGGCGAGCAGCGCGTGCGCCTGGGCGATCGCCCGCTCCCCGCCCTTCACGGCGACGTACATGTCAGGCCTCCTCGGGAGTCGTCGGCTGCGCTGCGGCGGTGCGCAGGCGGGTCGTGCGGGGAAGGCCCAGGATCGTGTTCTCGGCGACCACGAGCAGGTCGACCCCGCGGGGGAACAGCTCGGCGAGCCGCGCGCGCTCCTCGATCAGTCCGGGCCGTGCCCAGGGCGTGCGCAGGACGACGGTGCTCTCGATGCCCGGTCCTGTGGCCTCGAGGGCGGGGCTGTTCGGGGCCGTGCCGGCGCTCGGGGCCGTGCCCGCGCCTGTGCCGGTGTCAGCGCCTGTGCCGGTGGCCCGGGCGTCGATGATCACGGTGGCCGAGCGGTGCGGGGCCTCGTCGGTCCCGAGCGAGAGGCCGCCGAGGCGGGGGACGTCGGCCGGGGCGGCGACGATCATGTCGGCGCGGGCCGCGTCCTCGACGATCGGGGCTCCGGTGTGGAAGGAGAGGTGCGTGCGCACGTCCTCGTCCTCTCCCAGCCCGCCTGCGAGGTGCACGGGCGACTCGGCGTCCAGCAGGGTCAGCAGCACCCCTGCGAGCGCCGGGCCGAGGGCGTCGGGAGCCCCCGCGGGTCCGGCGACGGACTGCGGGGCGCCCGGCCGCGCGAGCGCCTCGAGGGCGGCCCGGAACACCTGCTGGGAGTCGCGGGTCGGGTCCTCGAGCCCGGGAGCGGGCACCGAAAGGCTCGTCGGAGCGGTGCCGACCTGCTCGGCGGGGCTCATGCGTGCTCCCTCGAGACGGTGAAGAAGTCGACCTGTGTCGCGCGCGCGTCCCGATGCCGGCCTGCGTCGCGGGCCTCCTGCTCGCGCTCGAGCGGGAGCACCACGCCCTCCAGCACCCGCTCCCGGGTGCCCGGATCGCTCAGCAGCGCGTCGAAGGCGGCAGCGTGCCACGCATGGTCGAGGTCGGTGCCGAGGACCCAGGCGCTGCCGAGGGCCTCCCGTGCCAGATCGTCTCCGTCCACGCGGACGGTCGCCCGGGTCACCGTCGCCTCGCCGAGGTTGAAGCGGTCGCCGGCGGCGTCGATGCGGCCGCGGACCATGACCAGTCCGGCCTCCGGGCCGCGGACCGCCCGCACCCGCACGGTCGGGGCCCAGTCGGGCCAGCGCTCGGCGAGGCTCGCGGCGGGGGCGAGGGCGAGGGTGCGCATCCAGCGGCGTCGCGCGGCGGGGTCGGAGCGGTCCGGGGGGACAGCAGTCGATGGGAGCACGAGGTTCCTCCGTGGTGAAGTAGTCCAGTTATCTAGACAACTCAACGGTAATGCGTGCCGAGGCCCCGTGCGTGCCGTGCGGGCGACGTCCAGGTCGACACCGGGTGAACGTTCTCCCCCGCGGGTCGGCGCGGCCGCCGGCCGGTAGCATGGCGCCACCATGACTGCCCCCCTCCACGCCCAGAGCGGGTTCTCCGCATGGCGCCTCATCGCCGAGGAGCTCCGCCGGGAGATCGCCGACGGCGGCCGCGCCCCGGGCAGCCGCCTCCCGACGGAGGCCGAGCTCGCCGAGCGCTTCGACGTCCACCGCAACACCGTCCGCCAGGCGGTCGGGGCGCTCGCCGCCGAGGGCCTCGTGGTGCCGCGGCGCGGCAGCGGCACCTTCGTCGCCGAGCACTCCCTGATCGTCCACCGGATCGGCGTGCGCACCCGGCTCTCGCAGAGCCTCGGGCCGCAGGGCGGTCGCGCCCCCGGGATCCTGCTCGAGGCGGTCGTGGAGACGGATCCGCCGCCAGCGGTGGACGAGCGCCTGCGGCTCGAGGGGCGCCCGGCCCTGCGCATGGAGTCGGTCCGGACGGTCGACGGCGGGGCGATCTCCCGCGGCACCCACTGGTTCGACGCCGAGCGCGTGGACGGGATCGATGCGGTCTTCGCGCGGACGGGGTCGATCACCCAGTCGCTCGCCGAGATCGGCATCCCCGACTACGTCCGGGTCTCGACCGTGGTCGGAGCGCGCATCGCCTCGGTCGACGAGGCCCACGAGATGCAGATCCCCCAGGGGACGGTCGTGCTCGCCGTGCGCGCGCTCGATGCCCTGCCGGACGGGACGCCGCTGCAGGAGGGCTTCACCCGTTTCCGCGCCGACCGGGTCGAACTGGACGTCGAGCACCCGGGCGGATCCTGAGGGAAGGGTCGGGCGGCGGGACGTCGCGCGCCTCAGCTCTCGTACGCGTCGAGGAACTCCTCGACGCCCATCCGCCGGAAGTCCGGGAGGCGCTCCCGGAGGGTGGCGTGGTCCCAGTCCCACCAGGCGAGGCGCTGCAGGCGCTCGGCGAGGCCGGGCTCGACGCGTCGTCTGATCACGCGCGCGGGGACCCCCGCCACGATCGTGTAGGGCGGGACGTCGCGGGTGACGATCGCGCCCGAGGCGACGACGGCGCCGTCGCCCACGGTGACCTCGGGCTTGACCTGGCTGGCGTGGCCCAGCCAGGTGTCGTGGCCGATCCGCGCGCGGCGCGCCCGGCGGCGCTCGAAGAACTCCTCGTCGTCGCTCTCCTCGGCCCAGTACCGGGTGCTGCGGTAGAGGAAGTGGTGGAGGCTCGCGCGGTCGAGGGGATGGTCCGTCGCGCCCACGCGCACGAAGCTCGCGATGTTCGAGAAGCGGCCGACGTCGACGTGGGCGAGGTCGGCGAAGCGATCGCAGTAGCTGTAATCGTCCAGGGAGACCTCCAGGAGCCGCGGGCCCTCGCCGACGTCCGTGAACAGACCCAGGCGGGAGTCGTGCACCTGCGCGCTCGGGTGCACCGTCCCCTCCGGCGGAAGGGTCCCGGTGTGGGGGCGCGGGCGCTCAGCGGAGGACACGGCGCAGCCAGGCGGAGAGGGCCTCGACGAGCAGCACGGTGACCACGATCATCGCGACCAGCGTCGTCACCTGTCCGTGCAGGGTCAGCACCGTCGAGGCGTTCGTGAGGTGGAAGCCGATGCCTCCGGCGCCCACGATGCCCAGCAGGGTCGCGGCGCGGATGTTGGTGTCCAGGAGGTAGAGGGAGCTGCCGACGACGGTGGGCAGGCCCATCGGCCAGGTCGAGGCCGCGAACCGCTGTGCGCGGCCGGCCCCCGCGGCCGTGAGCGCGCGCTGCGGCCCCTCGGGGACCTCCTCGAGGCCGTCCGCGATGAGCTTGCCCAGCAGGCCGACGCCGCCGATGGCGAGCGCGATCACCCCCGCCTGGTTCCCCAGGCCCGTGATCATGATGAGGAAGATCGCGAGCACCAGCTCGGGGATGCCGCGGAAGATCACGAGCACGACCCGGGCCGCGGCGCGCACGCGCGGGCCCGGGGCGACGGTGCGGGCCGCGAGGGAGCCGATGACCAGGGAGAGCACGAGGGACAGCAGGGCTGCGGCCGCCGCCAGCTGGATCGTCTCGAGCATGGACCCCGCGAACTCGCCCATCGTGTGGGTGCCCAGGCTCGGCGGCCAGAAGCTGCGGAGCACGGCGCCGACGGCGTCCCAGGAGACGTCCGAGAGCCGGATCTCCGCGAGGAACCAGCAGAGCACGACGAAGGCGACCGCGCCGAGGGCCCACGAGGCGCTGCGCACGCGCCCCGCGGTCCAGGGCCGCCGCATCATCGACTCGACGTCGACCGCATCGGGGGAAGGGGCGGGGGTGCGGGCGGTCCCGGAGGCGACGTCGGGGGAGTGGGTGCCGTGCTCCGTCGTGCCCCGCCTGCGGCGCATCGCGAACCCGGTGATCCGATCGCCGAGTCCGCGGCCCGCGGAGGCCCCGCCCAGGAGCATGCGGCGCATCGCCGAGGAGACGATCTCGAGCACCACGCACATCGCGAAGATGACCAGGGCGATCCCCAGACCGCGTCCGTATCCCGCGGGGAAGTCCTCGAACGCGATCCGCATCGCGTAGCCCAGCCCGCCCACTCCGGCGTAGCCCAGGATCGCGGAGCCGCGCAGGTTGATGTCGAAGCGATGGAGCATGGTGGCGATCCACGAGGGCAGCACCTGCGGGAGCACGCCCGCGCAGAACTCCTGGACGCGCCCGCCGCCGGCCGCGCGCACCGCGAGCCGCGGACCGTCGTCGGCCTGCTCGATCGCGTCGGAGAACATCTTGGAGATCATCCCGATCGAGTGGATCCCGATCGCGAGGATGCCGGGGAGCGGGCTTCCCAGTGTGAAGGCGAGGGCGAAGGCCAGGGCGAGGACGACGTCGGGCACCGCCCGGCACAGCACGCCGATCCCGCGCGCCGCGCCGCGCAGCCACGGGGCGGGCGAGGTCGTGGAGGCGCCGAGCACCGCGAGCGGCACGGAGAGCACCGAGGCCATCAGGGTGCCTAGCACGACGATCCCGAGGGTGAGGCCGATCAGATGCAGGAGGTCGCCGATCGGAGGAAGGCTGATCGGGTCCATCGTGCTCAGCACGTTCGCCGCGTTGTACAGGCTCGACCCCACGCTGTCCCAGGTCAGCTGCATGCTGGCGAGCGACCACAGGGCGAGCGCGAGGAGGGCGAGAATCGCTCCCGCCGCGGCCAGGCGCTCGGCCGACGGGCGCCGGCGGGGCGCCCGCTCCTCGATCCTCGCGCGCTCCCCGCCCGGGCCGGTGGTCCCGGTCTCGGGCGCGGCCTCGAGGGTGCCGGGCTGCGCCATCACGCGCCCCCGACGGCCTGGGCCGCGGCCGTCAGCCGCCCGCGCGCAGGGTGCGCGCCCGACGCGACGGGAGCCTGCACGACGGCGGTGCCCGCCGGGGCGACGCGCCGGTAGATGTCCATCACCGTCTCCCGGTCCAGGGCCTTCGACGGGGTGTCGAGCACGACGGCGCCGTCACGGAGCCCGACGATCCGATCGCCCCAGCCGAGGGCGAGATCGACCTGGTGGAGGCTGCAGACGACGGTCAGGCCGTCCTCGGCAGCGATCTCGCGGATCAGCCGCATGACCTGGTCGCTGGACTCGGGATCGAGCGAGGCCACGGGCTCGTCGGCGAGGAGCACCTCGGGCTCCTGGAGCAGGGCGCGCGCGATCGCGACGCGCTGCTGCTGGCCGCCCGAGAGCTCGTCCGCGCGCTGGTACGCGGTCCGCAGCAGTCCCACGCGCTCGAGGTTCTCGAGGGCCGCGCGGCGCAGCGGGCGCGGATAGCTCCACAGGCCCAGGCGGGGCCCGCGCAGCCGGGCGAGCGCCCCGGTGAGCACGTTCTCGAGGACGGTCAGGGACGGCACGAGCTCGAACTGCTGGAAGATCGTGGCCACGCGTCCGCGCAGCGTCCGCAGCTCGGCGGCGCCCAGGGCGGAGAGCCGCTTCCCCAGCACCTCGACGGTGCCCTCGTCCGGGACCTCGAGGGCGTTGAGATGGCGCAGGAGCGTCGACTTGCCCGATCCCGAGAGTCCGACCAGGACGACGACCTCGCCACGGGCGACCTCGAGGTCCACGCCGTCGAGCGCCCGGGTGGCGCCGTACGTCCTGCGCAGCCCGTCGAGGCGGATCACCGTGGGGCCGACGGCCGGAGCGGCGGCGGCGCGCTGCGCGCCGGACCTCGTCGCGGTGGTCACTTGTCCGCGCACTTCGCCGCGGAGATGGTGGAGCACAGGTCCCGGATGGTGGAGTAGTAGGACTCGTCCTCCTTCGTGGCGCCGAAGTAGCCCTCCTCGAATCCCGGCGTGATCGTCACCCCGGAAGCCTTGATGTTCTCGACGGTCGCGCTCTGCAGGGCCTCGGTGACCTTGGTGCGGGCCTCCTCCGGCAGCTGCTCGGAGACGGAGAGCGGGCCGCCGGGCACGTACTCCTTGCCGATCACGGAGATGTCGCCCTTCTTCGCGGCGGGCTCCGCGATCGTGTCCTCGGCGAAGCCGACGTCGCACTGGTCGGCGGCCACGGCCTGCGCGGACTTGTCGTGCGCGCCGGCGAAGTGGGCCGTGAAGTCCTTGAACTCGGGGTTGCCGTTCGCGTCCTCGCCCGTGGGATCGACGTCCAGGCCGGCCTTGTCGAGCTGGTAGAGGCCGAAGAGGAAGCCGGAGGTCGAGTTCGGGTCGACGAAGCAGACCGTCTTTCCCTTCGCGTCGGACAGGTCCTTGATGTCCGATCCCTTCGGGACGATCGCCTCGGAGTAGTAGCCGGGGTCGTCGACGTCGGGAGAGGTGAGGGTGGCGGCCACCGGCGCCATCTTCGCGCCCTTGTTCGTGGCCTGCACGTACTGGAGACCGCCGGAGGTCATGACGTCGACCTTGCCCGCGGAGGCGGCCGCGATGAGCGAGGTGTAGTCGGAGGTCGGGTAGTACTCCACCTTGTAGCCGGTCTTCTTCTCGATGTACTCCTCGAGCGGCTTGCTGTTGGAGTCGGAGCCGGCCTGGTCGGGGACCGCGCCGAAGACGATCGTTCCCTCGGACTTCGCCCAGTGCCCGCTCTCGGAGCTCGCGGAGGAGCCGGAGCAGGCGGCGAGCGGGAGGGCGAGGAGGGTGGCGGCGGTGGCGGCGACGGCGAGGCGGGTGCGGACGGAGTGGCGCATCGGAGGGGACCCTTCGCTCGATGGGAGTCGGGGAGGTGCCCGACGACCCACGAAGCTAGGTGCCCGAAGTGCCCGATGCGTGCCGCGCACGTGTTGCCGAGGTGAACGCGGTACGACAGTTGTCTAGATGATCAGACATGCTCTGGTCCGTGCGGGGGCATGACCACCACGGGGCACCCCGCCCTCTGCACCAGGCTGCTCGCGAAGATCGGGCTCGATCCGATGGATCGGCGCCTCGGCGCGTCCACCACCAGCAGCGATGCGCTCCAGCTCGCGCGCAGCAGGGCGCTGCGCCGCGTGCCCCGCTCCACCCGGAGCGAGATCTCGCCCGGGCGGAGGTCGTCGCCGATCGCTGCGGCGACGTGCGCCTCGAGCTCGGACAGGGCTGCCTCGCGGCGGATGTCGGCGGCGTCGGACGCCCGGGACGGCGTGGGGCGCACGGTCCCGGCCGGCGAGGGCACGGAGTAGGCGCGGAGCGCCACGAGCGGGAGCCCGCGCAGCCTCGCCTCGGAGAGGCCCCAGCGCAGGGCCGCAGGGGAGCCGGACGTGGCGCTGACGCCCACGATCAGCGGCGGGGGAGCGGGAGGGGCGATGCGGTCCTCGCGCTCCGGGGTCTCGTCGATGCTCATGCCCTCGCCTCCTGCTCGCCCTGCTCGTCGGCCTCCGCATTGCGCTTGCTGAGCGGATCGGCGACGTCCTCGAGGCCCTTGCGCTCGGCGTCGACGCCGAGCACCAGGGCCACGATGCCGCCGATCAGCATGATCAGGCTGCCGCCCAGGTAGCCGATGACCAGAGGTCCGCGCGAGGAGCCGTCGCCGATCAGGGCGCCGTAGATGAGCGGCGCGATCGCGCCCGCGATCTGCGCGATCGAGAAGAAGTAGCTGATCGCCTGGCCGCGCACCTCGAGCGGGAACACCTCGGAGACCGTCAGGTAGGCGGAGGAGGCGCCCGCGCTCGCGAAGAAGAACGCCACGCACCAGAACACCGTGTGCGTGGTGGCGGTCAGCAGGTCCGCCGAGAAGGCGATCGCGGAGGCCGTGAGGATCACCGCCGCGAGCCCGTACGTCCCGAAGATCATCCTGCGTCGGCCGATGGTGTCGAACAGCGGTCCCAGCAGCAGCGGACCGAGCAGGTTCCCGATGGCGAAGGGGATCATGTACAGCCCCGCCGCGTCCTTGGCGACTCCGTAGAACTGCTCGAGGACGATCGCGTAGGTGAAGAAGATGGCGTTGTACAGGAACGACTGGGTGACCATGAGCGTCACGCCCAGCACGGTGCGGCCCGGGTAGACCGTGAAGAACACATGGGCGACCTCGCGGAACGGCAGCCGCTCCTCGGGCTTCACGGTGATCGCCCGGGACTGGTCGACCTCGCCGAGCTCATGGCCGCTGTCATGAACCCTTTCCTCGATGCCCGCGATGATCTGCTCGGCCTCCTCGCCGCGCCCGTGGGTGAGCATCCAGCGCGGCGATTCGGGGATCGCCCGGCGCATGAGGATCAGGATGAGTCCGAGCACGGGGCCGATGAAGAAGCCGATCCGCCAGCCCCAGTGCTCGTTCACGAGCTCGGGGTCCAGCAGGAAGATCGTCGAGGCCGCACCGAGGGCGACGCCGGCCCAGTAGGTGCCGTTGACGGCGAGGTCCACGCGCCCGCGGTACTTCGCGGGGATCAGCTCGTCGATCGCGGAGTTGATCGCCGAGTACTCGCCGCCGATGCCCGCGCCGGCGATGAAGCGGCAGAGGTAGAAGAACCACATGGAGAACGAGAGGCCCGCGAGCGCGGAGCCCGCGAGGTACACGGCGAGGGTGAGGGCGAACAGCTTCTTGCGGCCGATCCGGTCGGTCAGACGCCCGAACACGAGCGAGCCGAGCACCTGTCCGAACAGGTAGAAGGTCGCCGAGGCGGTGATCTGCTCGTTGCTCATGCCGAGGTCGGCGGCGAAGCCGTTGGCCGCGACGATCTGCACCTCGATGCCGTCGAGGATCCAGGCGGCGCCGAGTCCCACGATCACCAGGGTGTGGAAGCGGGCCCAGGGCAGGCGGTCCATGCGGGCCGGGATCAGGCTGCGCACCGCCTGGAACGACGGCCCCGCCGTCGCGCGGCCGCCCCCGCTGCGGTCGGCGCCCCCGCCTCGGCCGGTGCCCGCGCCTCCCTGCGCGGGGTGTGCGGTCTCGGACATGCGTCCCCCTCCTCACGTGCGGTCGGCGACAGCGGTCGGCGGGCGCCCGGTGGGGAGCGTCGCGTCGGCCGGAGCGGCCGTGGACGTGACGCACGCTACTCCCCGTCGGCGAGGCGGGGGTGACGATCGGGCCACCCGGCGGTGACCTGCCGGCCGACGGGCCGCGCGGGTCCGCGGATCACACTGTCCGGGCGGCCCGCGCGCACCCGCCTTACAGTGGGAGGACCATGTGCCGCCTCTTCGCCCTCCACGCCGACCGTCCCGTCACCGCCCGCTTCTGGCTGCTCGATGCCCCGTACTCGCTCGCGCACCAGTCGCAGTTCAACGCGGACGGCACCGGCATCGGATGGTTCGACGACGAGGGAGCGCCGCACGTGCAGAAGCGCCCAGTGGCCGCGCACTCCTCGAGCCGGTACGCCCGGATCGCCTCCGACCTGCGCTCCCGCGCGATGATCGCCCACGTGCGCAACTCCTCCGGGACCGCGAACGAGCTGGTCAACACGCATCCGTTCCTCATGGACGGCATCATCGTCGCCCACAACGGGGTGCTGCGCGTGACGGACGAGCTGCGCGGGCGCGTGCGGGAGCTCGGCGCCGGGCACCTCGTCGAGGGCGCGACCGACAGCGAATGGCTCGCCGCGCTCATCGCCGGTGAGACCTCCGCGGCCGGCGGCGACCTGCACGCGGGGCTGATCTCCGCGATCACCTGGGTGCTCGAGCGCGTGCCCGTCTACTCGCTGAACCTCGTCGTCGCCCGGGACGAGCACCTGTACGCCCTGCGCCTGCCGGAGACCAACGAGCTGTGGGTGCGCGACCGGCCCGCCGGCGGCAGGAACGACGACGCCCTCCACCAGGCCTCCGACACCCTGCGCGCGACCAGCGCCGAGCTGCGCGACGTGCGCTCGGTGGTGATCGCGAGTGAGCCCATGGACGACTCCGATCAGTGGCGCCTCCTGGGCGACGGCGAGCTGCTGCACGTCAGCCCCTCCGGCGAGGTGGTCTCGGAGACGCCGTTCCCGCAGCCCGCGCATCGCCTGGGCATCGAGGACCTCGGCCTCAGCGAGGCGGCCTCCCAGGCCCACGTTGCCGAGGCGAAGGAGCGCGCCGAGCGCCGCGCCAAGCTCGCCGGCACCGGGTCGCGACGTGCCGCCTGAGGGGCGGGGTCGGCCCGCGTCCGCCGCGCCGGCCGACGCGCCCCGGTCCGAGCCCGACCGCGCGTCCGATCCCGTGCCCGCCCCGATCCCGTCGGCCGCCCTGCCCTATCACCGGCTCGCGCACCTGCGGCCCGAGTGGGCGCGCTGGTTCCGGCCGCTGCTGACCGCGCTGGCCGCGGGCGTCGCGCAGATCGTCTTCGCCTATCTGGTGCTGGTGGGCACGGTGACCGTGCTCGCGATCCTGCCGGGAGTGGATCCGATGGCGATCGGCCGCAGTCAGGGCGATCCGGCGAGCCCGCTGAGCGTCTTCGTCGCCCTCGCGCTCGGCGCCTTCGCGGTGCCCGCGGCGCTGCTGGGCGTGCGCATCGGCGGCTGGCGGCCGGTGCGCACGCTGTGGCCGGTCGCCGGACGCATCCGCCCGGACATGCTGGCCTGGGGCGCCGCGCGCATGCTTCCCGTGCTGGTCGTCGCGGCCGTCGCGGGTATGTTCGTGGGCACCGGACCCGCGCAGATCGGACCGCGGGGGAGCGCCGGGGCGATCGTCGGCGTGCTCGTGCTGACCGTGGTGCTCGCGCCGCTGCGCGCCGTGGGCGAGGAGCTCGTGTTCCGCGGGATCGGCCAGCAGGCCGTCGGCACCTGGCTGCGCAGCCCGTTCTGGGCGATCGTGCTGCCGGTGCCGCTCTCGCTGATCGGCCGCGGCTTCGGGGCCGACGCGGGCGCGCTCGCCGGGGCCGCGCTCATCTCGCTGTGCAGCGGGGTCCTGGCCTGGAAGAGCGGCGGCCTCGAGCTGCCGATCCTCCTGCAGTTGGGCACCTTCGGGCTCACCGCCCTGCTCGCGCCCTTCGGGGCCCCCGTGTTCCCCGGTCAGGGCGCTTCGATCGCCCCGTGGGGGATCGCCGTCTTCCTGCTGACCGTGCTGCTGTGCGACGCGCTCGACCGGCACCACGGCCTGCGCATGGGCGAGGGCCTCGCCCGATCGGCCGACGCCCCGTCCCCGCAGCGCGTGCGCGTCTGAGGTCCGGGTCGTCGTCCGCCGTCGATGGGCTCAGCGGCTGCGACTGCCGACGCGCTCGGCGCGCGCGCCGGTCCCGGCACCGGCGCCCGTGGCCTGGAGGATCTGGGCGAGCTGGGCGCGGGAGCGGATGCCGAGGGTGCGGTAGACGCGGGTCAGGCGCAGCTCGACCGTGCGGACCGAGACGAACAGCTCGGAGGCGATCGCCCGGTTACGCATGCCGCGGCCGACGAGCTCGGCGACCGCCCGCTCCTTCTCCCCGAGCCGGGCCAGGGGATCCGCGCTCGCTGTCGTGCGCGGTGCCGGGGCGGGTGCGAGGTCGGCGGTGCTCTGCCCCGTCTGGTCGATCGCCAGGAGACCGGCATCGCGCGCCGACCGCGAGTCCGTGATGCGCCCCAGCTCCTCGAGGCGCTGGGAGTAGGCGAGCAGGAACTGGCCGCGCTGGAGCTCGTGGCCCGTGTCGTGACCCGTCTCGATGACGCCCTGGATCTCGCCGTCCGCGGACTCGCCGGTGCTGAGCAGGGTGCGGGAGTTGGCGATCGCGAGGCGCGCCCAGGGCGACGGTGCGTCGTGGGAGAGCGCCGTGAGCTCCTCGAGGACGGCGGCGGCCTCCTCGCGCCGCCCCAGCTCCACGAGCGTCTGGATGTAGTGCTCGTGGAAGCGCAGCAGGTGCGGTGCGCGGAATCGTGCGGCCTGGGCCCTGACCCGTGCGAAGTGCTGGGCCGCGGACTCGAGGTTCCCACCCATGCGGGCGGCGCGGGCCATCAGGACGGTGACCTCCGCTTCCAGGCGCGGGTTGCCGCCGGGGGCGAGACTGCGCTGGAGACGGGAGAGGATCGCTTCCGCCTCGTCGACGTCCCCGCTGCTCAGGAGCAGCGCGACCTGCGCCCGCAGCACCAGCGGCTGCATCATGCGCGTGCTCGAGCCGACCGGGGTGAGGCTCCGGAAGGACTCGCGCGCGCGTGCGGGCAGGCCCGCGCGGAGTTCGATCTCCGTGAGGTCGAGGGCGCGGCTGAGGGCGCGCGGGGCGGGCGAGGAGGTGCCCCCGCGTCCCGACGGGTCGACGACATCGCGGGCCTCGGCGTAGGACTCGGCGATCGAGAGCGCCTGTGCGAGCACGGTCCTCACGATTCCCTGGTCGCCGGGGCGCTCGAGATCCGCGATCATCACCCGTTCGCAGGCGCCGGCGGGTGCTCCTTCGCCGTGCAGCACCCGGTGGTAGAGGTCGGCGAGGCGCGCTGTCGTCGCGAGCAGGGGCGTCGCGCGCAGCCCGGAATCCTGCGCGAGGCCGACCAGCTCCCGCGCGCCGCGCAGCTCCCAGCGCTGGAGGAGCAGCAGGGCTCCCATGGCCACCAGGTCGATGCGTTCGCTCTCCGTTCCCGCCGCGTGGTCCGCGAGGCTGTGGCGCAGGAGGTGCACCGGCAGCGCCTCGCCCCGGACGTGGGCGAAGAGGAGGGCGGAGCGGGTCAGGGCCGCGGGCATGCCAGATCCCGCGAAGCGCTCGCGGGCGAAGCTGAGGTATCGCTCGGCGAGCTCGATCTCCCCGTGCGCGAGGAGGGACTCCACGAGCTCGCACAGGAGCCGCGCGATCTCCGGGGCCCCGCCGACGGACAGGGACAGCGCGCGCTCCACGAGGTGCAGGGCCGGCCGCGTGTCGGCCGCGTCCACGAGGGCGCGCGCTCCCTCGAGCAGCACCGTCGGCTGCGCGTGCTCGGGGTCGACGAAGCTGAGATGCCACTGGCCCCACTCGGGCGCGTCCCCGGCGGCGGTCGCGGCGAGCTTCTCGTGGAGGGACTGACGAGCGTGTGCGGTCTGACCCCAGTAGACCGAGGAGCGCAGGGAGAGCGAGCGCAGCCGCACCAGGCCGCCCGTGCGGGTCACCAGTCCGGAGCCGATCAGGTCGTCGAGCGCCACGGCGGAGGTTCCGGGATCCCCGCACGTCAGGAGCACGGACTCGGGTGTGGCGGGCGCGCTCGCGAGCACCTGCACCAGCATCATCTGCTCCTCGTCGAGCGGGTCGAGGAGGGCACGATGGGCCGTTTCGAGCCGTGCATCCGCGGGCAGCGGCACCTGGAGGGGCGAGGTGCCGTCCAGAGCCTCAGGGAGAGAGGCGTCGATGAGTCCCTCGAGGGCGAGGGGGTTCCCGCCGGCGGCGGTCGCGAGCAGCAGCAGGACGGCGGGATCCGCGCCCTCGGGTGCGAAGTCCCCCGCGAGGCGGCGCGTGGTCTCCAGGTCGAGGTCGGGCAGGTCGATCGTCTGGCGTCGGCCGGAGTCGGGGCCCTGCGCATCGGGCCGGATCGCGAGCGCGCAGCGCATCCCGTGCGGGGCGCACCGCAGGGTGACGACCTCGAGGACGGTGCGGCTGGGCTCGTCCAGCAGGTCGGCGTCGTCGACGATCACGAGGAAGTCCGCGATCGAACGCCGCTCGATCTCGGAGGCGATGCCGCGGGAGAGCGCGGGCAGGTCCGCCGGGTCGTGCGCGTCGAGCACGGGGAGCGTCTCAGTGCCGAGCAGCCCGTCGATCGCGGCCAGGACGCTGGAGAGGCCCCCGAGGGGCCAGTCGGACGGGGCGGAGCCGCCGCGGACGATGGTCGAGGGGAGGGAGGCGCTGCCCCGCAGCGCGTCGAGCAGGAACGACTTGCCGCTGCCGATCGGGCCGGAGACCGTGAGCGTCCTGCCGGCGGGATCCGGGAGCGCGCGCTGGAGCTGAGCGAGTGCCTCCGGTCGCGCGACGAACACCATCTCTCCACCTCCTGCTGACTGCTGATCTCCGGTCCCCGTCCTGGGGCGGGCGCCTCTGCGGCGTCACGATCCCGTCCGCGCCGACGCCTGGAGGGCGCCGTCCGTGCGGCTCGGGTCGGGGCGATGCGGATGCTTCTGCGTGGTGCGGGTCGCACCGCAGTCTCCGCGACGGGTTCCGGGCCGCTCCGGATGCGCGGAACGGGGTAGATCGAGGATGCCACGTCGAGCCCGAAGTGTCCGACTTGCGAGGAATATACGGGATGCGCATCACATCCCGTTTCCGTCATGGCGCGGACCGGCCCGTCCGGGGCGCGTCACCA
This sequence comes from Brachybacterium sp. ACRRE, assembly GCF_022346485.1. Classification (NCBI taxonomy): domain Bacteria; kingdom Bacillati; phylum Actinomycetota; class Actinomycetes; order Micrococcales; family Dermabacteraceae; genus Brachybacterium; species Brachybacterium sp. ACRRE. The sequence continues at coordinate 21,496 of NZ_JAKRMO010000029.1, forward strand.
CCCCCGCGGCGGGTCGCTCGGCGGAGTCTCCGATGGGTACGGAGGCCCTTGCGGGGTGGCCGGATATCCGCAATGGCCCGCAGCGGACCCGCATCTCAGGGCCGCGGATCGATGGTGACCCGCAAGTAGCCCGCACCCCCCTTCGCTTCGGGTTCGAGCGTCCCTAGGCTGTCCGAAGTGTCCGTATTCGTTCCGGTTGTCCGGAACATGCGGTACGTCGGAGATCGGGGGCGGGGTGCCCCGCCGACGGCTCGGCCAGGACGTGGAGTCCGGCCGGGAACGAGAGTCGACTTCAGGGGGCCTTCCTATGAGTATGCAGGTCGCGGAGGTGCGCGGGAACCGCGCATCCGCAGCGGGCGAGACGGCGCAGAGCGCCGCCGATGTCGAGGAGCGCGCGTCGTCGCTCCTCCTTCTTCCGGACACGGGCTTCGCGGAGCCCGGCACGGAGATCGCCGCGAGCGCGAGCGCACGCAGCGCCGAGAGCCTCGTGGTGCCGCTGCGGCCGGAGCTCGCTCCCGCCGCACCGCATGCGGACCGCTCCCCGGCGCGTCTCGGGGCCCACGGTCGCCGCGTCGCCCTCACCGCGGTCCTCTCCCTCGCCGTCGCCGTGATCACGGTCGGTGCGAGCGCCCTGATGACCGCGGCGCCCCTCGCGGCCGCGGGCACCCTCGCCGTCCTCGCGCTCGCGTGGGCGGTGATGATGAGCGCCCAGTCCTCGCGTCCGCTCGACAGCGCGCGAGCGGACGCCACGCGTCCCCTGCTGCTCGTCGTCGTCGGAGCGCTGCTGCTGGCGCTCTCGCGTCCCTTCCTGGGGGAGATCGTCCCCTCGGGCCCCGCCCTGCTCGCCCTCGCCCTCGCGCTCGGCGCGGGCGGCGCGGTCATCGTGGCGCTGGGCCGCGTCCTGCACCCCGTGCGCTCCGTGCTCGTGTCCACCGAGCCCGTCGACCCGATGGCCTCGGGCCTCCTGGAGGAGGAGACCGCAGTGCTCGTGGGCGGCGAGGCCGCGCCGATGGACGAACAGGTCCAGGACGTTCTCGATCGCGTCGAGGAGACGGGCAGCGAGGTCGTCGAGGTCCGCGGCGCCGCGCCCGCACAGCTGCTCACGCACCTGAGCTGGGAGCTCCGCGGCCGCGGCATCCCTCTCAAGCTGTCCTTCATGGCCCCGGGAGCGCGTCGGTCGCGCGTGCGGGTCGTCTCCGGCGCCCGCGGCGCCTCCGTCGTGATCCGGCCCCCGCGCCAGCCGGTGCCGGTGCGCATGGCCAAGCGCGGCTTCGACATCCTCGGCTCCGCGCTGCTGCTGGCCGCGCTCTCGCCGCTGCTCATCGTGGTGTCCCTCGCCGTGCGGCTGGACGACCACGGGCCGATCTTCTACCGCCAGGAGCGCGTGGGCAAGGACGGCAAGCCGTTCCGCATGTTCAAGTTCCGCAGCATGGCCGTCGATGCCGACGCGAAGCTGGCCGCGCTGCTGCGCGAGCAGCAGACGGACGACAAGCCGCTGTTCAAGATCCAGAACGATCCGCGCCTGACCCGCATCGGCGGCTTCCTGCGCCGCTACTCGATCGACGAGATCCCGCAGCTGCTCAACGTCCTGGGAGGCTCCATGAGCCTCGTCGGGCCGCGTCCCCAGCGCGACGGGGAGGTGGCGCTCTACACGGGCTCCGCGTTCCACCGTCTGGGAGTCGTGCCCGGGATGACCGGCCTCTGGCAGGTCTCCGGCCGCTCCGCGCTGAGCTGGGAGCAGGCGCAGGCGCTCGACGTCCGCTACGCCCACAACTGGTCGCTCGGCATGGACCTGTGGATCATGCTGCGCACCGTCAAGGCCGTGATCGGCAAGGACGGCGCCTACTGAGGCGTCGCCCGGCGGGCGCCATGACTCAGCGCCCAGGATGACGAGAGGGGCCGACCCGCCAGGCGGGTCGGCCCCTCTCGTGCTGTGCGCGTCAGACGGGCTCGAGCTCGGTGGCGCGGAGGTGGGCCGCGATCTCGGCGCCGATCGTGTCGGCCATCGCGAGGATCCGTCGGCAGCTCTCGAGGTGCCACACGCGCAGGGCGCTGTTGAGGTTCCCCGCGAGCAGCGGGCCGGCCACGAAGACGCCGGGGGCGGCCTGGAAGTGCTCGTCGACCTCGAACCCGGTCCGCGAGGCCGAGGAGCGCAGCCCCGACTCGTCCTGGAGGGAGCGCAGGAACCCGTCGCGGGTCTCCGCGACGTTCTCGAAGCCGGCGCAGTTGATGATCACGCCGAAGGTCCGCTCGAGCGTGGAGATGCCCTCCTCGGTCGAGGTCGTGACCCTCCAGCCGGCGGCGCTGTTCTCCGCGTGCTCGAAGTGGCCGCGCTCCGCATGGACGCGCCCGGACTCCAGGAGCTCCGAGGCGGTGCGCTGGTAGTCGCCGCCGGTGGGCCGGGCGAAGCGCCCCACCTTCGTGCCGTACACGTCGACGTAGAGCTTCTGCTCGGGCGCGGGCAGGCGCTCGAGCAGCTGCGAGCACAGCTCCTTGAGTTCGTCCACGGTGTCCTGCTCGCAGAATCCGCTGGCCATGGCGTCGTCCACGTCCCGGACCACCGCGTCGTACACCGCGCGGGCGGTGAGGTCCGCGTCGGGCGTGCGCGCGGCGTAGTCGGCGAGGTGCCGGGAGCGGTACTCGCTGCGACGGTCCGGGTGGACGGTCCAGGCATCGGGGATGCCGTGGGTGGCCAGGATGGTCACGTGGTGGTCCCACGCGCGCTCGAGGCCGGCGCGGACGGTCGCGTGCAGCAGCTCGAGCGCGTCCGCGTTCGCGCCCACGACGAGGATGTCGCGGCTCGCGCCCTCGGGCATCGCGCGGATCGCGGCGCGCGCCTCCTGCAGGAGATGGTCCATGCCGTGCACGTGGGTGTCGTCGAGGAAGCGGCCGCTGCCGGCGTCCGCGGGATCGTGGCCGAGCATGCGCGTGGGCGGGCTGCCGACGGCGAGGACCACGGAGCGCCCGCGCACGCGAGTCATGCCCCGGCGCGCGCCGTCGGTCCCGTCGGTCGCGCTGCGGATGCCCCCGTCGGCGGTCGCGTTCCCGGGGAGCGCGCCCTGCGCGGCGACGAGGATCTCGATCTCTCCCTCGGCGCCCGCGTCGGCCCGCGCGGTGGCGGCTGTCCGCGCGGCGGCGCCCGCCCGCGCGGCGGTGCCCATCCGGCGCAGCGCGCTGGCCTCTCCGGTGATCCGGATGACCTCGACGTCGGACGTGCTCGCGAGGATGTCCTCGACGCGGCCGCGCAGGAAGTGGCCGAACAGGCGGCGGGGGATGAACAGGGAGTCCCACTGGCCGCCGCGGATCTCCTCGGCGTGCTCCTCCGCCCAGTGCGGGGAGATGCCCAGCGACGCGTCGGCCGCCAGGATCCGCTCCTTCCGGGCCTCCAGCCAGGCGATGAAGTCCTGGCGGATGCCGTCGGGAAGGAACTCGTCGAGCGAGGTGACGATGAGCGAGGCGCTGCCCGAGCGCGAGCCGTAGGGCAGGCCCGTGAACATGTCGTCGCTGCGGTCGATGACCGCCACGCGGAGCCTGTCGGTCCCCGTCGCCCCCGTGCGCTGCTCCTCGAGGAGCCTCAGCAGCGTCGATGTCCCCGATACCCCTGCGCCGACGATGATCACGTCGGCCGATACGTCGTCCCTGATGTCTTCCGAGATCTTCTGAGTGCTCATCCGCGTTCTCTGTGATGTTCCGTGTGCAGCAGGATCGGACGCACGGCGGCCGGGGGGATCCGCCGCGTCCGAGGCGCCCGCCCACCGCGGGCGCGCCACGCCGATCCTACCCTCGAGTACGGGCAAATCGCCCAGAACGGGCGACGAGGATCTCGTGCGCGCGACGCCGCGCGTCTAGGGTCGGGGCATGACCCCCGCGCCCGTCCCGCCCGCCTCGCCGTCGGCCCCCGTGCCCGATCCGCTGATCCTGCTGCCCCTGCGCCAGCGCATCCTCGAGAAGCGGCTCGGGGTCCGCGCCGTTCACCTGCACCGCGAGGGGCACGAGGACCTCGAGGTGCGCTTCGTCGAGGACACCTCGGAGAACGTCTGGTCGGTGTCCAAGACGGTGACGGCGCTGGCCGTCGGCATCGCGCAGAAGGAGGGCCTGCTCGACCTCGAGGACCGTCTCATCGACCACCTGCCCGCGCCCGCCGGCGGGTACGGGCGCGGGATGGAGCTGGTGCGCCTGCGCCACCTGATCACGATGACCTCCGGCAACCCGGTCACCGTGTTCCTGGACTCCGAGCGGGAGGACCCGCACCTCACCGACCTGCTGCTGCGCACGCCGCTGGTGCGCGCGCCGGGGGAGAGGTTCGAGTACTCCAACGGGTCGATCTTCCTGCTCGGGCGCACCATCGCCGAGCGCTCCCGCGTGAGCCTGCGCGACTACCTGATGCCCCGGCTGTTCGAGCCGCTGGGGATCGTGAACCCCCAGTGGCACTCCGACCGCGAGGGCCGCACCTGGGGCGCGACCGGCCTCCACCTGCGCACGCGCGAGGTGGCCCGCATCGGCCGGCTCCTGCTGCAGCGGGGTGCCTGGGAGGGCGAGCAGCTCGTGCCCGCGGACTGGATCGACGCGATGCACGCCGAGTCGTCCTGGGTGCCCACCGGCGAGCTCGAGCCGGAGAACACCCGCTACGGCTACGGCGTCTGGAAGTGCTCGGTGCCCGGGGCCTGGCGGGCCGACGGCGCCTACGGCCAGTTCTCGATCGTGCTGCCGGACCAGCGCGCCGTCGTCACCCTCACCTCCCATCACGAGGGCGGGCCGACGCAGGAGATCCTGCGCGCGGTCTGGCAGGAGCTGCTGCCGCTGCTCTGAGCCGCCGCTGTTCAGAGCCCCGGATCCGACGTCCGACCTGTCTTCTCGCCCACGTCCGGGCGGTGGGCGCAACGGCCGTTCACTAGGCTGGATCACGTCATGCGACCCGCAGGACGGGTCGCGGATCCGCCGAGTCGTCAGGAGCACGCCATGGCAGTCACCCTCGCCCAGCACCTCGTCACCCAGCTGCGGGACTTCGGTGTCGAGCGCATCTACGGGGTCGTCGGGGACTCCCTGAACCCGATCGTCGACGCCGTCCGCACCACCAAGGGCATCGACTGGGTGCACGTGCGCAACGAGGAGGCGGCCGCCTTCGCCGCCGGCGCCGAGGCCCGCGTGAGCGGGAAGCTCGCGGTGTGCGCCGGATCCTGCGGCCCGGGCAACACCCACCTCATCCAGGGCCTCTACGACGCCCATCGCGACGGCGCCCCGGTGCTCGCGATCGCTTCGCACATCCCCAGCGGCAAGATCGGCACGGGCTTCTTCCAGGAGACCCATCCCGAGCGCCTCTTCCAGGAGTGCTCGCACTTCTGCGAGATGGTGAACTCCGGCCAGCACGGCGCGGACATGCTGCACATCGCCGCGCAGACGGCGCTCGCCAAGCAGGGCGTCTCCGTGCTCGTGATCCCCGGCGACGTCGCCGACGAGGAGGTCGAGTCCGGTGCCACCAAGGACCTCGCCACCCGCTTCGGCCGCGTCCAGCCCGATCCCCAGACGGTCGAGGAGCTCGCCTCCCTCGTGAACCGCGCGAACTCCGTGACCCTGTTCGCCGGGGCCGGCGTGCGCGGCGCCCGCGAGCAGGTGCTCGCCCTCGCCGAGGCCGTGAAGGCCCCCGTCGGCCACGCCTTCGGCGGCAAGGAGTGGATCCAGTACGACAACCCCTACGACGTCGGCATGAGCGGCCTGCTCGGCTACGGCGCCTGCTACGAGGCGATGCACGAGGCGGACCTCGTGATCCTGCTGGGCACGGACTTCCCCTACAGCGAGTTCCTCCCGCAGAAGGACGTGACCGTCGTCCAGGTCGATGCCGACGGGTCCCGCCTGGGCCGACGCATCCCGCTGGACCTCGCCGTGAACGGCGACGTCGCCCTGACCATCGACGCGCTGCTGCCGCTGGTCCAGCCCAAGCGCTCGCGGAAGTTCCTCGACGCGCTGCTGCGCAAGCACGAGAAGGCACTCAAGGGCGTCGTCTCGGCGTACACCCGCAACGTCGAGAAGATGAAGCCGATCCACCCCGAGTTCGTCGCGGCGACCCTCGACGAGCTCGCCGACGACGACGCGATCTTCACCGTCGACACCGGCATGTGCAACGTGTGGGGCGCCCGCTACATCACCCCCAACGGCAAGCGCCGCGTGTTCGGCTCGTGGCACCACGGCACGATGGCCAACGCGCTCCCGCAGGCCATCGGCGCCTCCGCCGGGAACCCGGGCCGCCAGGTCATCTCGATGTCCGGCGACGGCGGGCTCGGGATGCTCATGGGCGAGCTGCTCACCGTGAAGCTCCACCAGCTCGACACGAAGATCGTCGTCTTCAACAACTCGAGCCTGGGCATGGTGAAGCTCGAGATGCTCGTCGAGGGCCTGCCCGACTACGAGACGGACCACGAGCACGTCGACTTCGCGGCGATCGCCGCCGGCGCCGGCATCCACTCGGTGAAGATCACCGACCCCAAGAAGCTCAAGAAGGAGCTGGGGGCGGCCCTCAAGCACAAGGGCCCCGTGCTCATCGACGTGGTCACCGACCCCGCGGCGCTCTCGATGCCGCCCAAGGTCACCTCGCAGCAGATCCGCGGCTTCGCCATGGCCTCCACGAAGGTCGTGCTGGGCGGCGGCGTCGGCAAGATGCTCGACATGGCCGCGACGAACGTGCGCAACATCCCGCGCTGAGGGCGCGCGTAGTATCGCCCGCGGTGTTTGCGGCGGACATGACCGCTGCGGACACCGCACCTCATCGCTCGGCGAAGGAACGGGGCCCGTCATGCAGGACACGACCGAGAGGGGACCGTTCCGGCGGCGCGCTCTCCTTGCCACTGCGGCGTGGGTCGCTCCCACAGCCGTCGCGGCGACGGCGGCGCCCGCGCTCGCCGCGTCCGCGGAGCGGTGCACCCCGGACGACGACGGTCAGCAGGTGGTGCCCTCCGGGACCTCGTGGTCCGTCGTGTCCGGTGAGCTGAAGACCGATGAGAACGAGACCGGATGGCTCGACATCGACGAGTTCCGCTCCTGGGACAACAATGCGTCGACGACCGAGGATGCCGTGCTGGAGGCCGTGCGGGACTTCACCGCCCGTGCCGGTGCGACCTACGAGGTCACTCTCGCGGTGACGGTCGGGGTGGGGAACAGCCCGATCGGGAGGGATCGTCAGCGGGTCCAGATCGACGCCGTCCAGGGCGCGAGCGAAAGCAAGATCGTCTGGGTGAATGCCACGAACGTCTGGGCGGAGGACATGCCCGGGTACGTGAACCAGTACACCTGGGACGGGTCGCCCGTCACCTACAGCGCGACGTTCACCGCCGCCGAGACGGGGCCCGCCGTGCTGCGGCTGCGGTTCACACTGGCCGGGACGCCCGACGTCAACGACGACATCTGGGTTCGGCAGATCACGACGCAGCAGATCGCCTGCGCCGCCTGAACCGCCCCCGAGATCGGGGTGCGCGAGAGGACGCGTTCGCTGCGGCAGGGATGATCCTGTCGCCGGAACGGTGAGCGGCGCCCCGTGTTCATTACGCTCCGCTGAGCCGCGCCCGGGAACGACATGCCGTGCCTGACAGGTAAAAGTTCGGCAAAACGAGCGGCCGGATGTAGTCACGAGGTCTTCTCGCGGTGCCGGGCCCGGTGCACGGTAAGGGGTATCCCACGACGGGAGTGCAGGTCACGCGTTCGCGTACCGATGTTCCCCTCGTCTTCCCCGCCCTTCCCCCGCTTCCCGCACTCCAGGAGCACGCCATGTCCGAGGCCCGCCGCACCCCCACCCATCGCGCCGAGGGCGCACCCGTCTACTTCCGGGGAGCGCGCGTCGCTCCGAAGCTCGCCGCGGCGACCGGCGGCGCGGTGATGGTCGCCGGACTCGGCATGGCCGGCGCGAGTGTCGCCGAGGCCAGCACCCCTGCCGTCTGGGACGACGTCGCCCAGTGCGAGTCGAGCGGCAACTGGTCGATCAACAACGGCAACGGCTTCTACGGCGGCCTGCAGTTCACCCGGTCGACCTGGATCGCCTACGGCGGCGGCAGCTACGCCGCGACCGCGGACAAGGCCACCAAGGCCGAGCAGATCGCGGTCGCCCAGCGCACCCTGCAGGACCAGGGCCCCGGCGCCTGGCCCGTGTGCAGCGCCCGCGCGGGCCTGACCAAGGCCAACGGCGGCGCCTCCTCGAGCGCAACCCCGTCGAGCAGCTCGAGCTCCTCGTCCTCGAAGGCCTCGAGCTCGTCCTCGGGCTCCTCGACGTCGGGCTCGTCCAGCTCCTCCTCGAGCGGCAAGCTCGTGGTCGACGGCAAGTTCGGACCGAAGACCACCGCGAGCCTGCAGTCGTGGGTGGGCGTGAGCGCCGACGGCTCGCTGTCCACGAGTGACATCAAGGCCCTCCAGAAGAAGGTCGGCGCGGTCCAGGACGGCAAGATCGGCTCCGAGACCACGCGCAAGCTGCGCGCGAAGATCGGCTACTCGAACAACGGCGTGTGGGACTTCCGCACCTCCTACTCCACCGTGCGGGCCCTGCAGATCCACCTCAACAGCAACTGACCCCTCCGGGTCGGGGCGCTCCGCAGCCTCGCCCGATCCCGCCGGTCAGATGCCTGCCGCCCGGTCGTCGCGTCGCGACGACCGGGCGGTGGTGCGTGTGCGACAGTGTGAGCACCAGGCCGGGGAGCCGCCGGTCTGTCGAACTACGTGCGCCGCGGAGGAATGATGGCCGGTCTCGTCCACCCCGAGAGTATCGACCTGTGGCGGGACTGGGCTCGCTCTCGCGGGGGCCTCGCTCGGCACCGCGGCTCGGTCGCGGACGCGGTCCGCACACTGCGCGGCACGCGCAGTCGCGACGAGCACTGGGAGGAGCCCCGGTGGGTGCTCCACTCGCGTGACGGCGAGACCTCGGCGCGCGTGGTCATCGGCCTCGAGGACGCCTCCCCGCGCAGCCGCGCCGCCCTTCTGGCGTTCCTTCCCTACCTGCGCGTGGGCGTCGACGTGATCGCCCCGCGCGGCCTGATCGCCCCCGAGCTCGACGGGCCCGCCTGGCGCCGCCGCGCCTTCGAGTCCGCGCGCGACGCCGTCCCCTCCGACGCCGCCGCGGTCGTCACCGCCGGTCAGGGCGGGCCGACGGGCGCAGCCCTGCACTCGGTCGCCGAGCGCCGCGGCCTGCAGTCCTTCGTGGTCCAGACCGATGTGCTCACCCCGTACGCCGCGCCGCTGCCGGCGGAGGCGACCGTCCTCTCCTGGTCCGCCGACGACGCCGACTTCTGGCGCTCCGGACGCGAGGACCTCACCCTGCTGGCGGTCGGCTCCCAGCGTCTCTGGCAGCTCGGGCACCACAGTGGCGAGGACGATCCCGCCGCGGACGGGGCACCGGGCAGTGCGGATACCGCCTCGAGGGCCAGTGCGGATCCCGCCTCGAGGGCCGGCGAAGGCGCCGACCCGTCGGCCGACGTGACCGAGGACCGCACCGACCCGACGTCCGTGCCCTCGCCCGTCGTGCTGGGGCAGCTCTCGCGCATCGAGCTGCCGAGCCGACTCGCCGCCCGTGCGGCCTCCTCGTTCTGCCGCGACGGCGTCGCCCGCTACCTGCCCGAGGCGGGGGAGACCGGGCGGCTCGCGCGCACCCAGCACCGTCTCTGGGAGCGGCGGGGCATCGAGGTGCTGCCCGCGGGTACGGACCCGCTGACCCTGCGCGCGCCGGTGGTCTCGATCCTCGCGGCGGAGGTCCTCGAGGTCGCCGCCCGCGGGGGAGAGGCGTGGGTGCACGCGCCGGGCGCGCCCGGCTGGGTGCACGAGTTCTGGCACCGCTACGGGATGCGCCGCCACGGCACGCCCACCCCGGCGCCCGCGATGCCCGAGGAGGAGCCCGCCGCGCGCATCGCGCGCGAGGTCGAGAACCGGGTCGAGGGTGTCGCATGACGACCATCGGGCGATGCGTCACGGAGCCCGTCTCCGCATGATGCGCGCGATCGCCGGCCGGATCCAGCATTATGCGTGGGGGTCGTACACACGGCTGCCTCGTTTCCTCGGCCAGACATCGGACGGCAGTCCGTGGGCCGAGGTGTGGTTCGGCAGCCATCCAACGGCGCCTTCACTTCTCGACGATGGCAAGACGCTGATGGATCTCATCGCTTCCGATCCGCCGACCCAGCTCGGCGATGGGGTCGCTCGCAGTTTCGGTGATGAGCTCCCGTTCCTCCTCAAGGCGATCGCGCCCGAGCGGCCGCTCTCACTGCAGGTGCATCCGAATCAGGAGCGTGCTGAGGAGTCCTTCTCCGCGGAGAACGCCGCAGGACTGCCCCTGGAGTCCTCCCGGCGCAGCTATCGGGACCCGAAGCACAAACCGGAGCTCCTCGTCGCACTGGAGCCGTTCACGGCTCTGTGCGGATTCCGGGCACCTCGCCGAGCCACCGAGATCCTCGAGGGCCTGGGCACGGATCTCTCGGATCGTCTGCATCGGCTCCTGCTGGCGAACCCCGATGCGCGCGGCATGCATGCGGCGCTGCGCGCACTCCTCTCGCCTTCGCTCCGCCCCGGACCACAGCTCGTGCAGCAGGTCGTCGATGCTTGCCGTGATCGTGAGCGACGCGGTGCGTCCCCGTCGCCCCGCATCGATCGCATCGTCGTCGAGCTGGCGGAGCACCATCCGGGCGATGCGGGCGTGGTCGCTGCACTCCTGCTCAACCCTGTGTCACTGCAGCCGGGCGAGGCTCTCTTCATCCCCACGGGTACGCTCCATGCGTACCTCAGCGGGTTCGGGATCGAAGTCACTGCAGCGAGTGACAATGTGCTCCGCGCCGGCCTGACCGAGAAGCGCGTGGATGTCGACGAGCTGCTGCAGTGCGTGAGCGTGGTCGCTGCACCGCCGGTCCGGATAGCGCCCGAGCGACGCAACGAGATCACCGAGTCGTACTACGCCCCGGTCGATGATTTCGAAGTCTCCTTCACCGCTCTTGACGAGGCGACGCACTCGGGGGCCCGGCCGATGCTGGGCAATGGTCCGAGGATCGTGCTCGGCCTCGAAGGGGATCTTCTCCTCGAGTCGGAGACCAGCAGCATCGCGGTGCGCTCGGGGCAGGCTGTCTTCATCCCCGCGTCCGAGGGGGACGTCAGCGTGCGAGGCTCCGGCTGCATCGTGCAAGCGTGCGTTCCCTGATCGCTCCGCTTCCGGATCCGGCATCCGCCGGGGTCAGGCCGACGGCGAGATGAGCTCCCCTCGGTCCCGCGCCTGCCCGATCTGCTCGATGATCTCCTCGACGAACGCAGTCACGCCCTCCGCGCCGGCGACGGGACCGCCTGCCAGCAGTCCGTCGGCCCCCAGCAGGACGGCGGCAGGGGAGGAGGTCGCCCGGAGCGAGTTCGCGAGGTTGCCCTCGATGTCCCTCGCCAGGCTGTCGCCGGCGCGCTCACGCACGGACGGGGCGAGGCCCGCCGGATCCGCACGGACGAGCGTGCGCACGCTCACGGTCTCCTCGAGTGCCGCGCGCCAGGGCCCGATCGCGTTCAGCACCCGTTCGCACGGACCGCAGCCGGGACGCACCCAGATCAGCAGCGCCGCGCGCTCGGCGGTCAGTGACGCGAGGGAGACGGGCTCCTCGCCACTCCTCTGCAGCATGCCGAACGGCGTCGGCGTGCGCTCGTAGTCGAGATCCGCAACGTCCGCAGAGCCCGCTCGCGGGTCCGCAGCGTCCGACGGCTCGTGCGCGGAGGGGCGATCGCCGACGACGGTCGCGCCCTGTCCGGTCTCGCTCCTGCGTGACGTGCCCCCGAGGGTGAGCAGGGCGAGGAACCCCGTGACGAGTGCCGCGAGGACGAGCTGCACCAGGGTCCCCGGCGCCCCCGTGATCGCGTGTGCGGGGAGGGCGCGGGCGGTGCCGATCACCGTGAGAGCTCCCAGCGCCAGCAGCAGCGTGTTGCGCACGAGGGTGGTCCGGGAGACCGTCGGGGAGCCCAGGGTCCCGAAGCATGAGCAGGACACGGCCTCCTCGAATCCGAGGGCCCGAGCGATGATCGCCCAGTAGAGGACGAGCAACACGACGATGAGCACGGAGAACGCGAGGGGCACGAGAGGAACGGGCAGCCAGATCCCGAGCGCGAGAACGATCTCCGCACCGGGCAGCAGCAGCGCCGCGGTGGCATGGGCACGGGGAAGAGGGAGGCGAAGGGACACCATCGCGTCCTGTGTCCCGCGCCTGTCACCGAGCTTCGCGGCACCGCTGATCAGCAGCGCCAGACTGACCAGCAGCTGGGCGGTGAGCAGCAGGATCGGCACCGGACCAGGGTACTCGAGCCGCCGCTGTGCGCGAGATGCCCCGCACACGAGAGCATGCGTACGCCGTCCCATCCCTGGACACCCTCCGTATCCTTGATCGGGTGAGCGCTCCCGACCCCAGCACCCGTCCTGCCCCGACCGCCCAGGCGCCCGCGCACCCTCGCCGGGTGCTGTTCGTGCTCCTGCTCCCCCTGTTCATGGCGCTGGTCGCGGTCTCGGTCATCAACGTCGCGCTCACACCCATCGGCCACTCCCTGAAGGCGGACTCCGAGGGCCTGCAGTGGGTGCTCTCCGGGTACGCCCTCGCCTTCGCCGTGCTGCTCGTCCCCGCCGGGCGCGTGGGCGATGCGACCGGCAGGCGGCGCATCCTGCTGCTCGGCGTCGGCCTGTTCACCCTGGGCTCGCTTTTGGCCGGGCTCTCGCCGAACGTGGGCGTCCTGAACCTCTCGCGGATCCTCCAGGGCCTCGGCTCGGGACTGCTGAACCCGCAGTCCATCGGCCTGATCCAGATGAACTTCCGCGGCCAGGCCCGCGCGAAGGCCTTCGCGATGTTCGGCACCACCGTCGCCGTCGCGACCGCCATCGGCCCCGTCATCGGCGGCCTGCTCATCCAGGTCCTCGGGGAGGACATGGGCTGGCGCTGGATCTTCTTCTCCAACGTCCCGATCGGCATCCTCGCGATCGTGCTCGGGCTGCTGTGGATCCCCAACGACAAGCTGCGCACCAAGGAATCCAAGCCCGACCTGGATCCCGTCGGCACCATCCTGCTCGCTCTCGCGATCCTCATGATCATGCTGCCGTTCCTCGAGCGCTCGGTCTCCGCACTCGTGTGGCTGCTGCTGCCGCTGGGCCTGCTGCTCATCTTCGGCTGGGTGACCTGGGAGAACCGCTACCGCCGCGGCGGACGCCCGCCGATGGTCGACCCCGACATCTTCCGCAGCCCGCCCTTCCGCAACGGCATCATCATCGTCACCGTCTACTTCCTGGGCTCCACGAGCATCTGGATCGTGCTGCCGCTGTTCCTGCAGATGCACCTGGACCGCACGCCCTTCGAGGCCTCCATCATCGGCCTGCCGTCCTCGGTCGCGGCGATGATCTCCTCGCAGCTCGGCGGGCGCTACGTGCTGCGCCTGGGCAGGCGCCTCGTGATCGCGGGCTTCGTCGTCGTCCTCGTCGGCCTCGCCCTGGTCGCGGTCATGGCCGGGGTCGTGGAGAGCGGCGTGCTGCCGTTCTGGACGCTGGCCGTGCCGCTCACGCTGGTGGGCATCAGCCAGGGCATGACGATCTCCCCGAACCAGACGCTCACCCTGAACGCGGTGGACCCGCGCTACGGCGGCGTCGCCGGAGGCATCCTGTCGCTGGGCCAGAGGATCGGCGCAGCCGTCGGCACGGCGCTCATCCCCGGCATCCTGTTCTCCCTCACGGAGAACGGCACGCCCTGGGTGGAGGCCTTCATCATCACCCTCACGGTGATCATGCTGATGGCGATGGCGGCGCTCGGCGTCAGCGTCGTCGACCGCAAGCGCGAGAGGCTCGCCGGGACCGACGCCTGAGGCGGACCACGGGGGCTCCGACGACGGCCGCAGGTGGGGGTCCAGCTGAGGCGGGGGCGTGGCTGGGGCGCTTCGGGGGCAGCGCGCCTGCCGGCCGTCGTCGGTTGCTCGAAACATATGCCGCAGCACGTTGCACGAAGGTTGCACGGACGTGATCGCCCGGGTGACGCAGAGCAACAGGACGCTCTTCCCGCTGGTCACGACCTTGTGCAGCGGCGGTGACAGTCGGGTTCCGGGATCTCAGCGGACGTCCGCGCCCGTCCGCTCCTCCTGCCCCTCCGCCTCGAGGGCCTCGGCGCGCGCGGCCGCGGCGGCGCGCTCCGGGGCGTCGGGCGGGGCGAGGGTGAGCACGGCCATCAGCACCTCGAGATCGCTCCCGTTCTCGGGGAGCTGCGCATAGCGCCACAGCTGCTCGTGGTCCGCGATCTCGAGCATGAGCGCCCGCACCACGGTCGACGTCCACTCGCGCAGCCGCCGGATCTCCGGCGCCTCGCTCGCGGGCAGCAGCCGGCCCTCGTAATGCGCGAGGACGTCGTCGACGTCCCCCGCGTCCACCGCGGCGCGCGTGCGCAGCAGGTCGCTGCCGAGCTCTCCCTGCAGGCGGTAGGGGCGCGAGCCGAGCGTCAGCGCATCGCCCGTGAACCCCTCGAGGACGCGGCGCAGGCGCAGCACCTCGGCGCGCACCGTGCCCACGGCGTCGAGCGACCCGTACAGGGACTCCGCGAGCTCGCCCGCCCCCATGCCGTCGGGATGCAGGTGCAGCAGGGTCAGCAGCTCCGCGTGCCGGCCCGACAGGCACGCCGTGACGCGACCGCGCCGGATGAGGGACGTGCGCCGGCCGGTGATCAGCAGCTCGAGGTCGCCGGTGCGCGGGTCCGCGTCGGTCCGCTGGAATCGGGGCACGGGGGCGGTGTCCGCGCCGTCGTCCTCGCGCTGCGGCAGCTCCGCCTGGACGGCACGGGCGGCGGCCCGCAGGAGGGGCAGCACGAGCGGGCCGACGGCGCGGTCGTCCCCGGTGACGTCGATGACCCCCAGGACCTCGCCGGTGGCCGGGTCCAGGAGAGGGACCGCGCTGCAACTCCACCCCTGGATCGCCTCGACGTAGTGCTCGGCGCCCGCCACCTGGATCGCGCTGCCGCTCGCCAGGGCGAGCGCCGGGGCGTTCGTGCCGATGGCGTCCTCGGACCAGTCGGCGCCGACCGTGAAGCCGACGTCCTCGGCGCGGGTGCGCTGCCGCGAGGGACCCTCGAGCCACAGCAGACGACCCTGCTGGTCACCGAGGGCGACCAGCAGCCCGGCCTCGACCGCGGGGTCGATCAGCCGCTCCTGGAGCAGGGGGAGGACGGCGCTGAACGCGTGCTGCCGGCGGGCCTCGGCGAGCTCGGCCCCGGAGAGGCCGGCGCGCACGGGTGCCGCCGCATCGCGGGGGAGCAGGTCCAGGGAGCGCCGCCAGGACTCGAGCACGGGGTCGCGGACCATGCGGCGGTCATTGTCGGGGGATGTCGCTGCGGGCAGGTCCTCGTGCGCCCGCAGCACCTCGTGCCGGTATGCGGCGTCGTCCGGAATCCGGGCCGGTCGGGATGGCATGTGCATGCGCCACCTCCCGGTGCGGCTGCGCTCCCCGACTCTCGATGCGCGCCGACGAATCGAGCGTACGCCACGAAACGGACGCATCGAAGGGGCGGGCGGGGCCGGTTACCGTTCCGAGACCGGGGGAGGAGACGGAACGCGGCCGGCTCTCGTGCGTGGGCAGAGCGTCAGCGCCGGGCGGAGCGTCAGCGTCGGGCGGTGCGCTCGTCCGCCCGGGCTCAGAGCGCGAGCGACGCCGGGGTGTGCATGCGGGCGATCTGGAAGGCCTCGGCGTAGGGCACCGAGGACTGGCTCCCGCGCATCAGGGCGAGCGCCTCGAGCGCCTCCGTCGAGCGGGCGGAGGGGAACTCCTGGATCTGGCTGTCGAAGCAGCGGAACGCCTCGGTCTTGCGATGGACCGTCGAGGTCACGTCCACCGTCCAGTTCGGGGCGAACGTCGGCTCGGCGCCGGGGGCGTTCCAGAAGGTCTCGGAGATCGTCTCGTACATGGCGACGGTGCGGATCCCCCGGCCCTCGCCGACCGGACGCGTGACCACCATCGAGGCGTCGAACACGGCCTTGTGGTCCACGTGCCGGTCGGGGAACGGGATCAGCGCGAGCTCGGGCTTCACCCGGTCCACGATCGCCTGGAGTCCGGCGTTGAGCTGGGCCACGGAGTTGCGGGCGAGCTCCACGGCCTCGAGGTCGAGGAACACGGACTCGTGGACGCCCAGGACGGCGTGCGCGCGCCGGGCCTCGGCCTCGATCCGGGGCGCGACGCCCTCCTCGTACAGCGGCGGGAGGTTCGAGCACACGATCGCGACGGTGACCTCGGCCCCGGCGTCGGCCAGGCGGGCGATGGTCGCGCCGCAGCCCAGCACTTCGTCGTCCGGATGCGGGGCGATGACGAGGACTCTGGTGCTGCTCACGCTGGTGGGCCTTTCTCTGGGTGCGGGGCTCCGGCGGTGGAGCTCCTGGTGCGACGTGGGATGGAGGAGGAACGGGTTCCGGAGTGGGGTGAGGCGGGCGCGTCGGGGCCGGAGGGGTCAGCGCCGCCGCAGGTCCTTCACGCGGTCGTAGGCGCCGTAGGCCGCCTGGTGCAGCGGCATCGAGACCAGCGCGAGGGACCAGGAGGCGGCCTCGGAGCGGTGCCCCTCGGCGAGGAGGGCGCGCACGCCGGCGACGCTCATGCGGCTGCGGCACCACGCGCGGACCCGGCGGCGCAGGGGAGAGTCCGTCTTCTCGCGGGCCGCGGCGTGCAGCAGGTGGGTGACGACGTGCCGCTCGTGCACGGTGCGCAGCTCCGAGGCCTCGGGCTCGCCGAAGGTGCGCACCAGGACCGGCTGGACCATGTCGACCAGCGCCGGGAGGTCGAAGATGCTCTCGCGGAGGCTGCCCGTGACCGAGTCGGAGTGGATGACGTACCGGTAGTAGGGCTCGTCGGTGAACGCCACCGTCCCGGCGCGGCTCAGCTCCTCGCGGGCGAAGAGGTAGTCCGCATAGACGAGGCCCTCGTCGGCCCGCGTGACCGGGCGGCGGTAGAGGATGTGCTGGGAGAGCGGGAACTCCCCGTGGATCGCGCGCCGCAGGGCCTCGTCGCCGCTGATCGGGCCCTCCGGGGGATCCCACGGGGAGACGCCCACCTGGTGGCCGTCCCGCACGTAGGCGGTGGGCGCGACGACGATGTCGGCCCCGGCGGCCTCGCCGGCGTCGAGCATCACCTCGAGGAAGCGCGGAGCGATCTGGTCGTCGGCGTCCACCCAGGTCATCCACTCGCCGCGGGCACGGTCCAGGCCCCAGTTCGTGACGCTCGGATGGCCCCCGTTCTCCGGCTTCCACTCGAGCCGCACGCGGGGGTCCGAGGAGAGATCGGAGGGGACGGGATCCTTCGTGGACCCGTCGTCGATCACGAGGACCTCGAAGTCCTCCATCGTCTGGTCGAGCACGCTCTGCAGGGCGGTGCCGACCACGGATCCGGCTTCGTAGGCGGCGATGACGACGCTGACGCGGGGCTTGTCGTTCATGAGGGATCCTCCTCAGGATCAGGGGCGGGCACTGCGCTCGCGGCGGCGCGCCGCCGCTGGACGAGGTCGCGGATGTAGAGGGCCGCCAGCAGCACCTCGGAGGCGATGAGCGCGGCCGAGGCGCCCACCGCACCCCACAGCCAGCTGGCGGGGATCAGCAGCGCCAGGTGCAGCAGGGCGCCGGTCATGGAGATGCGTCCGACGTCGCGGAAGCGATGGTTGGCCGTGGCGCGCAGCGCGAGCATCGAGCTCAGCCCCACGGGGAGCAGCGCGATGCCCATCAGCTGCATGACGGTGATCGTCGGGTCGAAGCCCTCGCCCAGGTACCACGGCACGAACCAGGGCGAGGCGACGATGAGGATGATCCCGGCGCACGTGTACGCCAGGACGATGCCCGTGCTGATCAGGCGCTGGATCGAGCGGGCGCCCGCGTCCTCGCGGGTCATCCGCGGGAGCATCGCGCCGGTGACGCCGTACATCACGCCGCGGGCCGCGTTGCTGAAGCGCTCGCCGGCGCCGAAGAACGCGACCTGACGGGAGGTCGAGAGGACGCCCAGCACCACGGTGTTCACGGTGCTCATCAGCAGGAACGCGACGCTCGAGATGAACAGGGGCCACGAGTCCCGGATGGTCCCGCGCACGCCCGCCCAGCGGGGGACGACCCAGTGCGCCTCCTTCCACACGACCCGCAGCATGAACCAGCCGACGAGAGCGGAGAGGGCGAAGGGGAACTGCTGCCACAGCATCGCGAGGACCATGTCGTCCGCGGAGTTCACCGTGAGCAGCAGCAGGCCCAGCGAGATCAGGCGGGAGACCGCCGTGAGCAGTGCGAACTCCTTGACCCGCCCGGTGCCCTGGAGGAACCAGCTGGGGTACATCTCGCCGAGGCCGATGAGGAGCAGGCCCACGGCGTACATCAGCCACCGCTCCCGCAGCCCGGGGACGATCAGCACCGTGGACATCAGCACGAGCGTGCAGGCCGTCCAGATGAGCAGCTTGGCCGCGAGGGTCTCGGCCGCCACGCGGGAGCGCTCGGCGGTGGATGCTGAGACGGCGATGCTGCGCAGCGAGGACTGGTCGAAGCCGAAGTCGACGACGCTCTTGACGATCTGCAGGACCGCCAGGGCGAACATCAGGTGGCCGAGCTCCGAGGCCCCCATCACCCGGCCCAGGTACGGGAGCGAGACCAGCGGGTAGGCGAACGAGGCGAGGTAGCCAAGGCCGATGGCGAGCACGTCCGTGCTCACGCGCTTCGCGGAATCGGGCTTGCCGCGGCCCGGAGGGTCGGCCTGTTCTGGCATGTCGCCGCTCCTCGCCGTGTCGGGCCTGCTGGTCTCCGGTGGCCCGAGGGACGGATCGGAGGTTCGGGAATCCTGCATCAGGCGGCTGCCGACCGCGCGGGACGCGCGGGCACCGTCGCACGGATGCGCTCGCAGACCTCGGCGATGTCGCCGGCGGAGGACGCGGGCGAGCTCGGGAGGCTGAGGCCGGTGCGGTACAGGCGCTCGGCGACCCCCGTGATCGTGCGGGGGAACGCGGACTCGTCGGCGAAGACCGGCTGCAGATGCATCGGTTTGAAGACGGGCCGCGACTCGATGTCGTGGGCGGCGAGGGCCTCGCTGATGCCCGCGGTGTCGATCCCCGCCACCTGCTCGTCGACGACGATCGAGGTCAGCCAGGCGTTGCTGCCGGGATCGCCGCCGCCGAGCACGGTGATGCCCGGGAGATCGGCGGCCATCTGCTCGTACGCCGCACGGTGCGCGCGGCGGACCGCGCAGAACTCGTCCAGCCGCTCCAGCTGCGCGAGCCCGATCGCGGCCAGGATGTTCGAGAGCCGGTAGTTCGTGCCGACCTCCTCGTGCTGGTAGTACGGGACGGGCTCGCGGGCCTGCGTGGCGAGCTTGCGGGCATGATCGGCGAGGGCGTCGTCGTCCGTGACCACGGCGCCGCCGGAGGAGGCCGTGATGATCTTGTTGCCGTTGAACGAGAGCGCCGCGGTGATGCCCTCGCTCCCGGCCGGGCGGCCCTCGCGCACCGAACCCAGGGACTCCGCCGCATCGACGACGAGCTGCGCGCCGTGGGCGCGCGCGATCTCGCCGAGCCTCCCGTGGTCGGCGATCCGGCCGTAGAGGTCGACGGGCACGACGGCCCGCACCCTCGTGCCGCGCGACTCCGCCTCCGTGAGCGCCTGCTCGACGAGGGCCGGGTCGAGGACCCCGGTCTCGTCGCAGTCCACGAACCAGGGCGTCGCCCCGCAGGCGACGATGCCGCTGGCCGTGGCGATGAAGGTCAGCGAAGGGCAGATCACGAGGTCGCCCGGCCCCACGCCGGCGACGCGCAGGGCCAGGTGCATCGCGGCCGTCCCCGAGGACAGGGCCACGGCGCGGCGCCTCCCGGTGCGCTCGGCGAGCGCGGCCTCGAAGGCGTCGAGCTGCGGCCCGGCGGGGGCGATCCAGCCCGAGTCCACGGCCTCCAGCAGCAGCTCGCGCTCGCGCGTGCCGATCGTGGGCACCGACAGGGGAATGCGTGCGGTCACTTCGTCATCTCCTGGGGTCCGTCGGCGCTCGTCGCCGCGGCGATCTGCGGGGTGCGCGCGGTCGCGGGGGTCTCGGGCGCCGCGACCTGCACGGCCGCGGGCCCGGGCGCCGGCGCGGGCGCGGGCGCCGGCTCAGGCGCGCGCGCCGTCGTGCCGGCGTCGGCGTCGGGCGGAACGACGGGCGACCCCTCGACGACCTGGTGCAGGTCGTTCTCGGCGAGGACCTGCGTGTAGAAGGCGTCGATGGCGGTCTCGGGCGCCGCCGGCGCGGGGAGGGCGCCCTCGGCGATCGGCTCGTTGCGCACGTGCCACACGCGCCCGCTGCGGGTGAGGACGGTGTTCTCGTCGGGCGTGAAGAGCTCCTCGGCGAGCTTCTCCCCGGGGCGCAGGCCCGTGAAGACGATCTCGCAGGAGACCCCGGCGAGGGAGATCATGCGCCGGGCGATGTCCACGATCTTCACCGGCTCGCCCATCTCCAGCACGAGGGTCTCGCCGCTGCGGCCCACGGAGAGCGCGAACAGCACCAGCTGGCACGCCTCGGGGATCGTCATGAAGTAGCGGGTGACGTCCTTGTGCGTGACGGTGACGGGGCCGCCGTTGCGGATCTGCTGGCCGAAGGCGGGGATCGCGGAGCCCCGCGACCCGATCACGTTGCCGAAGCGCACGCTCACGTAGCGGCGACCGGTGCGGTCGGCGGCGTCGGTGGTGAGGCCCTCGGCGACCCGCTTGGAGGCGCCGAGGATCGACGTGGGGCGCGCGGCCTTGTCGGTCGAGACGTTCACGAAGCGCTCCACGCCGTGCTGCTCCGCGGCGTCGATGACGTTGCGGCTGCCGTGCACGTTGGTCTTCCATCCCTCGGCGGGGAAGCGCTCGAGCATCGGCAGGTGCTTGAGCGCGGCCGCGTGGAAGACGACCTCCGGGCGGTGCTCGGTGAAGACCGCGTCGAGCGCCTCGCGGTCGCGGATGTCCGCGAGCACGTACTCGGGCTGGTCGAGCAGGGCGCTGCCCTGCAGGGACATCGAGAGCGCGTGCAGCGCGGACTCGTCGCGATCGAGCATGACCAGGGAGGCGGGCTCGAGCTTCTTGATCTGGCGGCACAGCTCGGATCCGATCGAGCCGCCGGCACCGGTGACCAGCACCCGTCGGCCCGCGATCACCTCGCGCGCGGCGGAGGTGTCCGGGGGAGTGATCGGGCGGCCCACCAGGTCCTCCACGTCCAGATCGACCAGTCGGCCGATGCTGTCGCGCGTGAGCATCTCGCTGAACGTCGGGACGGTCCGCACCCAGCGGGCGCTCGTGTCGACCTGATCGGCCAGGCGGGAGAACAGATCGGAGTCGGCCTCGGAGATCGCGACGATCGCGCCGTCGGCCCCGGTCTCGTCCAGGACGCGGGCCAGGTCCATGGTGCGGCCCCGCACGGGGACGCCGCGGACCACCATGGCGCGCTTGGCGAGGTCGTCGTCCACGAGCGCGACGGGGCGGTACTTGCTGTGCTTGTCGCTGAGCAGGTGGTCGATGAGCGAGGCGCCGAGGATCCCGGCGCCCACGATGACCACGTCCTGCGCATCGCGCGGCGCGCGCTCGCGGTCGAAGGCCATGCGGAGCGCCTGGCGGGCGCCGATCATGAGCACCAGGGCCGCGAGCCAGGCCAGCAGGACGCCGCCGAAGAAGCGGTCGCCGGCGAAGGCGAGGGAGCCCAGTGCCGCCGCGATCGCCGAGATGGCCGAGGCCAGCGCGACGGTGCGCAGCTCGCCGACGGAGCCGACGATGTACCGGTGCCGGTACACGCCCAGCAGCGCACCGGCGACGAACTGCACGGCGATCGAGACCAGGGCGAGGACGAGCGCCGGGACGATCACGACGCCCGGCAGCAGCAGATCGGCCACCAGCCAGCCGAGCGCCCACATCACCAGATCGCACGCGCCCAGCACGAGCGCCACCACCCACGGTGTGTTGCGCTCGATCCCCGCCTGCGTGAACCGGCGGGGCCAGAGCGTGGTGCCCCGGTCCTGCGCGTCCTCGAGTGCTTCAGATGCGCCTGCCATCGTTCTCTTCCCCCTCGTGCGGCAGTTCCCCCGCCGCCTCGTTCTTCTCCGATTCCCCGACCGCGTCGAGGCGCTCTTCCGACCCGTCCGCGAGCATCACCACTCCGTCGAGCCGCTTCCCCCTCCAGCGGGCCATCGCGGCCCCCCGTGCGAACCTGCTGACCCGGGCGCCGGCCGCGCCGACCAGGATCGTCGCCTCGTCGTCCCCCATCGCGACGAGGGCGTCGGCGTCGGCGTCGAGGTCGATCGTGCGCACGGCGAGGCCCTCCTCCGAGAGCCCCTCCGCGAGCCGGCCGACGGGTGCGCCGTCGATGCCGAGCAGCGTCGTCCGTGCTCCGGGCGCCTCGCCCAGGCCGTGGATCGCGCCGGCGAGCCCCTGCAGCGTGCGGGGGCGCCCCTGCTCCGCGGCCTCCGCGGCGAGCCCGTGCGCGGAGGAGCCGAGGACGGCGAGGACGGGCGCCTCGGCGGCGTCCGCGGCATCGTCGATCCGGCGCGGGCGTCGGTCGCGGCCGTTCAGCGCCAGCGCGGCGACGAGCCCCGCCAGCAGGCCGACGACCAGGCCGATCG
Source organism: Brachybacterium sp. ACRRE (assembly GCF_022346485.1). Classification (NCBI taxonomy): domain Bacteria; kingdom Bacillati; phylum Actinomycetota; class Actinomycetes; order Micrococcales; family Dermabacteraceae; genus Brachybacterium; species Brachybacterium sp. ACRRE. The sequence continues at coordinate 44,058 of NZ_JAKRMO010000029.1, forward strand.
GCGCGATGATCACCGGGTTGGGCGAGGACGGGCTGGAGGGGACGGCCGGCTTGAGCACGACCGACGCGGACACCCCCTTGTCCTTGCCGTCGCCGATGTTCTCCGACAGCGCGGTCGCCGCGGCGGAGGAGAGCTTCTGCGCGGTCGCCGGATCCTCGTCCTCGGCGGTGACCTCGATGATCGAGGTGTTCTCCGGGGAGGTCACGGACACGGACGACGCCACGTCGGCGGCGGTCATCTTCTCGCCCATGAGCTTCGAGATCTTCGTGACGGTGCTGTCGGCCGTGGCGAGCTCGAGGTACGTGGGGAGGTTCTGCGTGACCTCCGCGGACTGCGCGGCGTCCGCCTCGACCAGGATCTGGCCCTTGGACTCGTAGGAGTGCGGCAGGGCGGCGTTCACGATCAGTCCGCCGATCAGTCCGATGACGGCGCCCGCGGCGAGCAGCCACCAGCGCTCGCGCAGGGTCCTCCAGAGGGCGGCTGTGGTCATGAGCGGACTCCTTCTTCGTGTGCTGTGTCGGGCCTCGGGGCGGGGGGAGACCCCGCGGCGTCCTCCGCGTGCTCGGCGGCTTCGCCGGCGCCGGGCACGCGCGTGTCGAGGGGAGGGCGGACACCCAATGCACGATATGCGTCGAGTGTCCGCTTCGCCAGATCTGCGAGGTCGAACTCCTGGGTGATCCGGGCGGTGGCGGCCTCGCCCATCCGCCGACGCGCCGGGGCATTGGCCGCGAGGGACGCGAGGGCGCGGAACAGCCCGTCGGTCGTCCCGTCGAGCACCCCGTTCTCGCCGTCCACGAGGATGTCGGTGACGCCGGTGACGGGATGGGCGACGCAGGGGATGCCCATCGCCTGGGCCTCGAGGAGCGCGATCGGCATCCCCTCGCCGGCGGAGGTGAAGAGCATGAGGTCGGCCTCGGCGAGCTCCGCGCGCAGTTGGGCGGGGGAGAGCCACCCGGTGACCTCGACCCCGTCCCCGAGGAGCTGGCGCTCGCCGTCCCCCAGCCAGCGGAAACGCGTCACGGGCAGGGCGCCGTCCCCGGTGCGGCGCTCCTGCTCCCACCGACGTGCGATCTCGCCGAAGACGTCGGGGCGCTTCTGCGGGGCGATGCGTCCCACGTGCACGATCCGCAGGGGCCCGTGCCCGGTCCGTCGCGACGCGGGGCGGGCGAGCGCCGCGGCGTCCACGCTGTTGCGCAGCACCGCGGTGCGGACGCCGCGCAGGGAGCGGCGGGCGAGGCGCTCCTCGGAGCCCGAGACGAGCGCGAGGCGCGGGCCGAGGACCGCGCCGATCTGCTCCAGCCCCCGCAGGACGGCGACCGACGACGCCGAGGCGTCCGAGCGGTCGAAGGCGAAGGAGTGCGGGCTGTAGACCGCGCGGCTCCGGTGGCCCGTCACCAGGGCCGCGGCGCGCCCCAGCATCCCCGCCCGCGAGGAGTGCAGGTGCACGAGGTCGACCCGGCGGCGGGCGAGCAGCGCGAGGATCCCCACGGCGAACGCGGGGACCGCCGTGCGGTGGCTGCGGGAGAGGCGGATGACGCGGACGCGTCCGTCCATCATCGCGGCGATCTCCTCCCGGGAGGGGGAGTCGGCGCGGGGGACGTAGGCGAAGGCGACGTCGAACCCCGGGAGCGCGGCCGTGGCCTTGGCGATCGCGGTCGCGGCGGCGAGCACGCCCGAGCTCGAGGCGTCGGTCGCGTGCAGGACGCGCACGGGGGCGCCAGGATCGGGTGTGCCAGGACCGGGGGCGCCGTCAGGAACGGCGCTGTCGGGAGCGGTGCGGGGGGTCATGGGGTCCCTCCGATCTGAGAGGTCACGGGTGGGGCGGACGGGTGGGGACGGTGCGCACGGACAGGCGGACGGTGCCGCGCCGAGCGCTCCTGCCGCCGCGCGGCGCGCGCATCGGGGAAGAGCACGGCGGCCGCGTGCGAGCGGTCGGTCCCGCTCGGCAGCGCGGCGAGGGCCAGCGGGAGCATCGGCGTCAGGTGCTTGAGATACGAGCCGTAGTCGGGCTCGAAGATCGCCTGCACCACGAGCAGCGCGAGCAGCAGCGACACGGCCCGGGCGGTGCGCACGCCGCTGTCCTGGGACGCGGCCGGGCTCCCGATCGGGGCGGCGCCGAGACGGGCGGGATCCGCTCCCCACCGGGCTCCGCCGGCGCGGGATGCGCGGCCCGTCGTGATGAGCTCGCCGCTGACGACGGGACGCAGGGCGACGGCCCAGATCGCCATGATCAGCAGGGCGCTCACCGCGTAGTACGGCGTGCCGGTCGATCCCAGCGGGACCGGGATGACGAGGAAGACCAGGGCGATGAGGGCCGAGAGCACGCCGAGCGGGCCGGTGGCGTCCGGGAACGCCGAGTCGATGACGGTGGCGACGTCCGCGTTCGCCTGCTGCTCGTTCGACCAGGTGCGCATCCCCTCGAGAGTCTGCCCGAGCGCGATCTGGAACGCGGGCTGCAGGAGCGCGTAGACGAGAGCCAGTGCGGCGACGATCACCAGCGGGTTGCGGGTGCGCGAGAGCAGGATCCGCCACCCCAGGTAGAGGACGGCGATGAGCAGCCAGTACGGCCGCAGCGTCGCGCCGTAGGCGACGCAGAGCAGCGGGACCGCGAGATCCCAGCGGCGTCCGCGGGGCAGGAGCAGCACCAGGAGGACCAGCAGGAGCGTCACGTGCTCCTTGGAGTACTGGGCGAGGTACACGGCCGCCAGGCCGAGGGAGGCGGCGACCGCGGCGAGGCCGACGAGCGAGAGGTCGCGGATGCGCGTCCACCCGATCGCCGCGAACACCGCGGCGATGAACAGCGCGATGCCCAGCATCGCGGCCAGGGACTGCTGGTCGCCCAGGCCGAGCGCCGTGTAGATCGCGGCCACGCGCCGGAACGACTGGGCGTCGCCCAGGATGGGCCCGTGGATGGAGTGGTCGATGTGGCCGCCGTCGAGCACGAACTGCTCCGGCACGATCGACCGCATGACGGGGGCGGCGAGCAGCGCCGCGCCGGCCATGAGCACGACGGCGATCTGGTTCCCGAGGCCCCTCATCGTGCGCCCGCCCCTCGCTGCGGGGCCGCGCCTCGCCGCGCGGCGGCGCCGGATCCCGGCCGCTCGGATCCCGCGAGCCGGCGGCAGGCCTGCACGAAGGCCTCGGCCATGTCCGTGCTCGATGCGCTGTGGCGGGACCGCGCGCGGGTGCCCATCGCCTCGAAGGCCTCGGGGTCCTGGGCGAGGGCGACCAGCCGCTCGGCGGCGGAATCGGTGTCCTCGCCCACGAGCAGGGCGTCGACGCCGTCGGCGGTGTCCGCGGCGAGCTCGCCGACGGGCGTGAGGGCGCAGACCATGCCGGCGGAGAGCGCCTCGTGGGCGGACATGGCGTACCCCTCGAAGTCCGAGAGCTGCACGAACACGTGCGCGGCGGCGGCCAGGGCGCCGATCTCCTCGCGCGCGCTCGCGCCGTGACGCGTGATGCGATCGCGGAGCCCGCGGGACGCGGCGAGGGCCAGGGCGCTCTCGAGAGCTCCGTCGTCCGGCCCGATCAGATCGAGCCGGGCGCCGGCGGGCCAGAGGGCATCCGCCCGGCCGAGGAGCTCGACGATGCGGTCCAGGCGCTTGGACGGAGCCAGGCGCCCCCAGAACACGAGGCGCAGCGGCTCGTCCGTCCGCGGCGCCCTGCGCGGGACGTCGTCGGAGAAGATCGGCGAGGCGCGGGGATGCACGAGCACGTGGGGGACGCTCGTCCCCGCGCGAGCCAGTGCGGGTCGCACCACGTTCTCGTACGCCGAGGCGGAGTCCACCAGCACCATGTCCGCGCGGGGGATCGCCCAGCGGTGCACGACCCGGTCGAAGCGGTTGGTGAAGCGGGAGCTGTGCACCCAGACGGCCCATCGGCCGCCGGAGAGCCTGCGGGCCAGAGCGCCCAGCGCGACGACCCGCCAGAGCGAGGTCACGGTGACCTGCGGGCGCAGGCGACGGGCCTCCCGGAGGAGCCGGAGCGCGGAGAGGGGCGAGTTCACGCCGGTGCCCTCGACGTCGGCGACCAGGGCCTCCTGGCCCTCCGGCGCGCCCGCGAGGGAGGCCACGCGGTATCGCACGTCGGCCGCGAGAGGATCCGGGGTGCGGAGCGCCGCCTGCAGGTGCGCGGCGATGGCCTCGACGCCGCCGACCGTGGTGTCGTGGATCAGGTGCAGGACGCGCACGTCTGCCGGGGCGCGCTCGACGGAGCGTGCGTGCATGTCATTCCCCCTGGACAGCAGTCGTCGACGGCGTTGATGCGCTGCACGTCCCCCGCAGCGCTGGGCGTCGGCGCGTCGATGACCCGCCGGTAACTGCCCCGAATGACCAGAATCCACCCTTCTGTCCGATTCGCGAAGACATTGTGCGGCGGGTCACGGGTCCCGGGGGTGGGGGGGGGGCGGGTGGGGGGGGGGGGGTGGGGGGGGGGGGGGG